>JAAYJB010000117.1 GCA_012523155.1 Synergistaceae bacterium
CCTGTTTCTCCGGCACCTTCGATACCAAGGGTTTCAGCAAGCATGGAAAGAGCATACCGCCAGGGCTCACGGACAGATGCATCTCCTCCAGGCAGGCGTGAGGGGAGAAAATGCCCGGCCCGGACATAGTCCTCCGGACCACCGACGAGAAATTCACCGCCCCATATAGTTCCGTCTGTACCATATCCCGTGCCGTCAAAAATTACCCCTATTGCGGGTCCGCTGCTGCCGTTTTCTACCAGGCATGCAGCGAGGTGGGCGTGGTGATGTTGAACGGCAGTAGTCTCACCCTCGAAAGGGACCAGTTTTTTTTGAGCAGCCGCTGTAGATATAAACTGCGGATGCATGTCATGGGCAAGTAATACCGGGGAAAGCTCGTAAAGTGAAAGAAAATGAGAAAGTGCCCTCGAATAGTAGGACACCGTCCTGCGCTGTTTCATATCTCCAAGGTACTGCCCGGGGAAGACCATCTTTCCCCTCGAGAGGCAGAATGTTGATTTCATCTCCGCGCCCGCCCCAAGGATAACGGGCAGATCTTCCTGTACTGGGATGGGGGCCGGAGTAAATCCCCTCGCCCTTCTGAGAAGAAAATAGGATTTCCCGAGAGGAACTGCGACCGAATCGTCTATGGGCATAAAAATATCGCGGTCGGAGAACAGAAAAAAATCAACGAGATCTTTCAATGCCGCCAGCGCCTCGTCGTTTGCGGAGACTATGGGCGCATCGGAAAAATTGGCGCTTGTCATTACAAGTGCCCTTTTTCCCTCGAGGATAAGGTGATGGAGAGGAGAGTAAGGTAGCATTACCCCGACAGTCTTCTGGCCGGGGGCGACCTCCTCCGAAAGGGGGTATTGTTTCTTTTTGCAGCAGAGCACAATGGGCTTTATAGGCGACAGCAGAAGTTTTTCCGCAGACCTTGGGATGTATGCCATCCTTCCCGCTTCCTCCAGGGAAGGTGTCATTACTGCAAAAGGCTTGTCCCTCCTCCCTTTGCGCCTCCGCAGGAGGTCCACCACATCATCCCGGAAAGGAGTGCAGGCTATATGGAATCCCCCTATACCCTTAACAGCAACAATTTTCCCCTGGTCAAGAAGCATGGAGCAGGCCCTTACAGCCTCGTCTCCTCTTGACAGAACATCTCCGTCCCGGTTTGCGAGCCAGACTGAAGGACCGCAGTCGAAACAGGCATTCGGCTGTGCGTGAAAACGTCTGTCGCCGTGATCATGGTACTCTCTGCTGCAGGCTTCGCACATGGGGAAAGAGGCCATTGCCGTCTTCGGCCGATCGTAGGGAAGCTCCCGAATTATGGTGTACCTTGGTCCGCAGTTCGTACAGTTGATGAAAGGGTACCTGTACCTCCTGTTGGAGGGGTCGTTCATTTCAGCAAGACAGTCGCTGCAGACCGACAGATCCGGAGGAATGAGGACCATCTGCTCCTCCTCTCTCCTGCTTTCAAGTATAATAAAACCTGTTTCTGTTTCGTCGGACATCTCCTGTTCGTTTATATGTTCCAGGGATGTGATCAGAGAGGCAGGCGGATTCTCGCTCACCAGGATCTTTTCGTACCTGTCCAAAAGTGCCCGGTCCCCGGAAAGTTCGATTTCCACTCCTCCGGAAGTGTTGCGGACAGAACCGGAAAGTCCCAGCCGCTCTGCTGTACGGGCACAAAAAGGACGAAAGCCGACACCCTGAACGATGCCGGTCACTAGAATTTTTCTTCGGGAAAGCATTGACAAACCTCCATTCTGATTGCATTGTAATATAGAGTTTCACAGGTGCAAAGAGGAAATGGAGTGAATCCAAAATGTCGCTGCTCGATTTTGGCCTTATCCACGTATATATGGGAGAAGGAAAGGGAAAAACTACAAGCGCCCTAGGGCTCGTGGTCCGCATGTCGGGCTGCGGCGGAAGAACTGCATTCATTCAGTTCATGAAGGGCTGGCTCTACAGCGAAGTGCGGGGGTTGTCATTTCTGCCCGGCGTAAAGTTGATACAGACCGGCAGGCCGGACTATATCTATCCCGGCAGGATCGATCCCGTTGATTTCGCTGAAGCAGAAAAGGGGCTGGCCGCTGCAAGACAGGCACTTTTATCGGGGTGTTACGACCTGGTGATCCTTGACGAAATAAACGTAGCCCTCTCTTTCGGGCTTCTTTCCCTGGGCGACGTGATGGAACTCCTGAAGAAAAAACCTCTCCACGTAGAGGTTGTGCTTACGGGGAGAAATCCGCCCCCGGAACTTGTAGAGATCGCGGACCTTGTAACTGACATGACGGAGATAAAACATCCCTACCAAAAAGGAATTCTGGCAAGAAAAGGAATAGACTGCTGAAATCTCCGAAAGAAGACCAGCTCAAGATTTCATTCGGGAGGACGACTTGATGACCAAACGTGCTGCAGCACAACAGCTTCCTGTTGAAAAGCTCAGAAAAAAAACCGACATTGATGCTCTCGGTTTCTCCACCACTGAAGAAATAAGCAAGCTCGACGAGTTTGTCGGTCAGAAAAGGGCTGTTTCAGCCATATCTTTCGGCCTCGAGGTTGAAAGCAAAGGCTACAATATTTTTGTCCTCGGCAACCCCGGAAGCGGCCGTACTACCTATTCACTTGAAAGGCTGCGGACTGCCGCGAAAAAAAGGCCTGCTCCCGATGACTGGGTATATGTTTATAATTTCGACGACCCCGGACAGCCACTTGCCGTCAATCTGCCGGCAGGCAAGGGGAAAGCCCTCGGGACAGCATTCGAAGAGCTCCTTGAAGAGCTGAAAGTTTCCATAAGCAAAGCTTTTGAAAAGAGCCAGTATGAGGATGCAAAGGCCCAGCTCGTGAAAGAGTTCCAGGAGGAAGTGAACCAGCTCATGGAAGACGTGAAGTCCTGGGCCGCTGAAAACGAGTTTGCGCTGAAACGGACCCCTCAGGGCTTCGTTAACATCCCTCTCAAGGAAGAAGAAGGGGAGAACGGGGAGAAAATAAAGAGGGAGATCCAGCAGGAAGAGTTCGAATCCCTCTCGGAAGAGGAACAGAAGAAATGGCAGAAAAAATCTGAGGAAGTGTCCCAGAAGACCCTGGATACCCTCAGGAAAATCAGGGACCTTGAGAAAGGCCTGAAAGAGCGGATAGTCAAGCTCGAAGCCGAAATTTGCCGAAACGCCATCACTCCGTACCTGCAGGACGTGAAGGAAAAATTCGGCACCACGGACATGCTTTGCGCATGGATCGACAAGCTGACGGAAGACATCATAGAAAACTTCAGCATCTTCGTCGCCGCGGCAAAGGACGAGACAGCAGAGATCGATTTTACGAGATATACAGTCAACGTCTTTGTCTGCAATGACCCCGGGGACGGTGCTCCAGTGATCTGGGAGACAAACCCGACGTACTACAACCTTTCCGGAAAGGTTGAATATGAAAGCAGGCAGGGATACCTGTACACGGATTTCCGGAAAATTGTTTCCGGTGCGTTCCAGAAGGCAAACGGGGGTTTTCTCGTCATTGACGCGGAAAAGGTCCTTCTTAATTTCATGTCCTGGGAAGCACTGAAGAGAGTCCTCCGCACGGGTGAGGCAAATATAGAAAATCTCGGCGAACAGTACGGCGCAGTTCCGGTGGCGTCGCTGCGTCCCCAGCCGATCCCGATCAACCTGAAGGTTGTAATGGTAGGGACTCCCTATCTTTATGCCCTGCTGCAGTATTATGATCCTGAATTCCAAAAAATGTTCAAGATAAAGGCTGATTTCGACACGGACATGAAACGTACACCGGAAACGGAAAAACAGATGGCACAGTTCGTCGCAGCGTGTGTCTGCAGGGAGAGCGGACTTCACTTCGATGCCTCGGGAGTCGCCGAAGTCATCGACTGGTCCTGCAGGTTCGCGGAGGAACAGGACAGGATATCGACGGAATTCAACAGGATCACGGAAATGATAGTTGAAGCCTCGGCATGGGCGAAAGCGGAGCAGGCCTCCATCGTGAACCGGGATCATGTGAGGAAAGCCGTGGAAGAGAAAAAGTTCAGGTCCAACCTCATCCAGGAACGCATTGCAAGGGCTTTCGAAGACGGCGTGATCCGTATTGACACCCAGGGAGAAGTGGTGGGGCAGATAAACGGTCTTTCTGTTGTGGACCTCATGGACTACCGGTTCGGGCACCCGTCAAGGATCACGGCAAATGTCTTCATGGGGCAGGAAGGCGTCGTTAATATCGAGAGAGAGGTCAAAATGACCGGCCCGATCCACAACAAGGGGCTTCTCATCCTCACGAGCTACCTGGGGAGGACCTATGCACAGGATATGCCGCTGTCCCTCTCCGCCCATCTCACGTTTGAGCAGACCTACGGCGGGATCGACGGAGACAGTGCATCATCCACGGAACTGTACTGCCTTCTTTCAGCACTTTCAGGCGTTCCCCTGAAACAGGGGATAGCGGTAACAGGGTCGGTCGACCAGTTCGGGAACATCCAGCCTATAGGCGGCGTGAACGAAAAAATAGAAGGATTTTTCCAGTATTGCGAACACGGAGGCCTGACGGGTAAGCAGGGAGTTCTTATTCCCGTCCAGAACATCCGGCACCTCATGCTTGAGCAAAAGGTGATCGATGCGGTCAGCGAGGGAAAATTCACCATATGGGCAGTTTCAACCATTGATGAAGGGATAGAGGCTCTCACGGGAACAGCTGCATCGACCATTCACCGGAAGGTCAAGAACAGACTCAAAAAATGGATGAAAGAGGCAGGGAAACTGAAGAAAAAATACAATGTCAGACAGGAAGAAGATAACGGCGATGGATCTGAATAGCGTGGCCGGACGCCCTGAAAATATCGATGCCGTTCTGGACGGGCTCGAAAAACTTTGGGGAAATGAAGGCATTCCTCCTATGCTGGCCCATGAGGAACCGCTGGATGGGCTCATGCTGACACTGCTGTCCCAGAACACAAACGACAAAAACCGGGACAAGGGGTTTTCAGCCCTGAAAGCGCGCTTTCCCGAATGGTATGAAGTGGCGGGAGCACCGAAAGAGGAAATAGAAAACTGCATCCGCCCGGCAGGACTTGCGAACACAAAGTCAGCGAGAATGCTGGAGATCCTTGGGATGATCCACAGAGACTTTGGAGATTATTCCCTGAATGCATTGAGGGGCTGGGATGCAGGGAGAGTGAAGGAATATTTGTCCACACTGCCGGGTATAGGCGCAAAGACGATTGCATGTGTCATGCTTTTTGACCTGGGCCAGCCGGCTTTTCCCGTGGATACCCATGTAGCGAGGTTCTGCCGGCGGATGGAATGGGTCGAAGAAAAGACCATGCCGGAAAAAATCCAGCCCCTTCTTGAAAACTGGGTACCTCAATCCAGATATCTTGGGGGGCACGTCAATATCATTGAACACGGACGTGGAATCTGCAAAGCACAAAAACCAAACTGCACTGCATGCAGCATCAAGGACTTGTGCCCGTTTTATAATCGCAGTGGAGCTCCTGATTAAAGGGGCTCCACTGTTTTTTTGCGCTACTCTTCTTCTTTCAGTCTCTCAAGAACGATTTTATAGCCGTCAGCACCGTATTCCAGAAATTTTTTTACTCTGCTGATAGTCGCTGTACTTGCCCCGGTCTGCTGGGCGATCTGCGGATATGTGTATCCTTCACTTAGAAGCCGCGAAACCTCGAGTCTCTGGGCAAGGGCCCGAATCTCGCCAATGGTGGCAACATCCTCGAGAAAGCTGTAAACCTCTTCCGTGGTCTTGAGGGACAGAAGAGCCTGGCATAACTGGTCCGTCAGCTTATCCTTCCATTTTTCGAGCATTGTGAAAAGCACCTCCTCGTCAGATAGTTTAAAGGGATGCAAAGAAACGCAAAGCCTCTTCCATTTCGTCTTCCCGGCCGATAGTCAGCCGTATCCATGATCGGGTCTCTTTTATTCCAGGAGTGAGGTCCATGTATTTGAACGCGAACTGCTCTCCGGCGGCGCTGCGGACGCAGTCCTCAGGGCGGGGGATACTCAGGAGAAGAAAGTTTCCCTGACCATTGAAGGCACGCCAGCCTTTCATGCCGTTTATCCTGTTTCGGACGTATTCTCTCAACTCTTTTATCCGAATGGATGAAGACCGGGCTTCACCAGGATGATCCAGAACGATCTCCGCCACCGTCCTTGAAAAAATATTCACGTTAAAGGGGCTTCTTGCCTTTTTCATTTTATCAAGTGATACACTGCCGCAATATGCCCATCCTAGGCGGATCCCTGCCAACCCCCAGGCCTTTGAAAGTGTTTTCAGGACTATTGCCCCTGGCGGCACCTTCTTACCCCGGATACTTTCCAGATAGGTTTCGGATGCAAACTCGCCATACGCCTCGTCTATCAGGACGATCGAATTCCCGGCAGATGAAAGGACCTCATTGAGAAAAGGTACCGGAAGTGTTTTCCCCGTCGGGTTGTTCGGTGTGTCGAGCAGGACAACAGTCGGTTTCTCCCTTTCTATCGTCTCGAGGAAAAGAGAAAAATTAAAATCGGGTTCATCACCTTCCAGCCCTATAGGCACAGTAGTGAAACGGGCCCCAAAAAGTTCCGCCAGCCTGTAGTATTCCGAGAAAGTCGGTGAAAATCCGAGAACCGTATCACCAGGCCTGACAAAACATGAAAAAACCATCCATAGGATCTCATCTCCGCCGTTCCCCGGGATAACAACATCACCGGGAAGGCCCGCAAGAGCACCCAGCTTTTCCCGCAATATCCTGTAATCAGGATCGGGATACCTGCTGAAAAAAAGACGGGAAATTTCTTCCATTACCGCCTTTTTTATTTCGAGGGACATTTCAAAAGGATTCTCATTTTTGTCAAGTAGTATGGCCATGAATATTCTCCTCGAAAACTTTATCATGTTAC
>JAAYJB010000118.1 GCA_012523155.1 Synergistaceae bacterium
GGATCGACATCGTCTTTCCCTCCGCATCAGGTACTGAGGGCCCAGATCAGAACGGTTGAAGGTCCGGCCGGTTTTTGGCTTGTTTGGCACTGGCGGGAGGGTGATCGGCCAATGCAAAATAATACGGAAACAAGGCGGTTTGAAAGGATTGAGACACAAAGGCTTATTTTCCGCAGACCACACAGGGAGGATGCGGAAGCGATTTTTACCCGCTATGCTTCCGATCCCGAAGTGACTCGGTTTCTCGGATGGCCGCGGCACAAAAATATCGACGATTCCCTTGCCTTTATTGAAATGAGCGACAAAGACTGGTGCCGTTTTCCTGCCGGCCCCTATCTCGTTGAATCCCGGAAAACGGGAGAGCTGCTCGGAAGCTCGGGTTTTGCCTTTGAAACAGCTCTCCGGGCTTCCTTAGGATACGTTTTTGCCTGTGACGCCTGGGGAAAGGGCTACGCCACAGAAGCAGCCCTTGTGATGAAGGAAATTGGCAGAATGACCGGATTGATTCGCCTGTATGCGCTTTGCCACGTGGAAAACCTTCGGTCGGCCCGGGTGCTTGAAAAGAGCGGATTCCTGCTGGAAGGAACGCTGCGGAAGCATTATGATTTCCCCAACATAGGGGATGGAGGTCCCGGTGATGTTTGCGTTTATGGGATGGTTTTTTCTGGAAGGGAGGTCGATTGAAATGCTTACCGTTGTAAAGGCTGATATTACGACTCTCCAGGTGGATGCCATAGTCAACGCCGCCAATAATTCCCTGCTCGGCGGCGGGGGAGTGGACGGGGCAATACACCGTGGCGCAGGGCCGGATCTGCTGAAGGAGTGCAGAAATCTCGGCGGATGCCCCACCGGAGACGCTCGAATCACGAAAGGGTACCGGCTCCCCGCGAAGTACGTCATCCATACCGTGGGCCCGGTGTGGGACGGAGGCGGCCGGGGGGAGGCGGAACTCCTCGCGTCGTGTTACAGGCGCTCGCTGGAGCTGGCATCAGGGGCAGGGGTGAAGTCCATCGCTTTCCCCTCCATCAGCACCGGAGTCTACGGCTACCCGGTCGAACAGGCTGCAAAAATCGCAGTGTCCACTGTGCGGAAAGAACTGGAAAAATATCCCGGCATTGAAGAAGTCATTTTCTGCTGCTTCTCCGACAGGGACAAAGAAATGTATGAAAAACTGCTGGCCTAAATTTTCTCATCATGGGAGGTATATTGATGAAAAGACCGGTCCTGATACTTGGGGATCCCCTTCTTCGGCGGAAAAGCGTCGCCGTGGAGGATTTTTCCGATTCCATGTTGAAAGAGGAAATCGAGGATCTCAAGGAGGCCCTGGAGCTGTTCCGTAAGAAGCACGGTTTCGGCCGGGCCATTGCGGCCCCCCAGATAGGGATCCCCAGGCGGTTGGTTGCCCTGAACCTTGGCCGGGGAACCTTTGTGATGGTCAATCCGGAGATTACGTTCAGAAGCCCGGGGACATTTACCCTCTGGGACGACTGCATGTCTTTTCCCGACCTCATGGTGCGGGTCCGGCGGAACCGGTCCGTCAGCGTACGGTACCAGGACGAAGAAGGTACCCGGAAAGAATGGGCGGAAATGGGACAGGCCGAATCGGAGCTGCTTCAGCACGAGATCGATCACCTGGATGGAGTCCTTGCGGTTGACA
>JAAYJB010000119.1 GCA_012523155.1 Synergistaceae bacterium
AAGAGATGGAAATGATACGGAGAGGGCTCATACCGGAAGAGATGGAAGACAAGTGGTTCATCTACTGGCAGGATAATACCCTTTTCTTTCACCGGAGCTGGACGGGGTTCTGCCTGTTTGTTGTCCGTTTTGTACCAAAAGAGGACGGTTGGGAAACGGTGGAAGCAGATCTAAACAGGGATCCCGGGCAATACCGGGAAACGTCCGGCGAAAAAGACGCTGACCTGATCTTCTTTCTTATCGACCTGCTTCTGCTTCACAAGCCCGACGCGACTTTTCCCTGCAGGGGGAAAGACGCCATGGAGCATGCCCTCATGGGCTGGAGCATGGTCGGAAGAGCCATCGGGGGACATCACCCGAACGGGGACAACGAAGTCCGGTAAGCCGCTTCTGAACAAAAAGATAATTAAGACGATGGACTCACAGGAGAAGACCGCCCCTCGGGGCGGCCTTCTCCTCAAGAAAGATCATGGTTTTTCCGCCGGCTATCTCGGTCCTGTGTATTCAAGCACATACATGGTTCCATCTAAACGGTCGACTATATAAATCAGCCCGTCTGCATCGACGAAAACGTCATTGGTCTGAACGGCCGCCTGCCCTTCCGGTTTTTCCGGAACGAAGTACCCCACTTCCTCAGGACGGTAAGGATCGGAAATATCGACGATCCTGAGCCCTCCATTGAAATAGGCGATGTACACAAGCTGGTCATCGATCAGACTGCCCGGCCTGTTTTCATGAATATTGTGGGGACCGAAACGCCCGCCTTTCTGACAAAACCCTGCATCTTCAACCTGAACGGTCGATATGGGGATGGGGTTTTTCTCGTTCCTTGCGTCAAAAATCCATACGAACTTTTCAGGTTCCCGGCAGAAATCGGCATGAGCTTCATCTGTGACCACGAGAAGATCTCTTTCCGGAAGAGGAAGAACTGTGTGGGTCAAACCTCCGTATGGCGGATAACAGTTGAATTTAGAAATCAGGGCGGGCTTCTTCAGATCCGTTATATCGAGTATGGTGAATCCTCCGTCGGTCCATCCCAAATATGCCCTGTTTCCCTGAACATATGCCGGTCCATGGGCCCTGACCCTTGCCCCTTCCGGCCATGTGGGAGTCTCGCCCCCTGCCGTCCACATCCCCGGATACCACCAGCGTGAATACTCCTCCGGCCTGCCGGGATTTCTCATGTCCAGCACCATGTAGATCTGGTCTGTATATCCCTCCGCTGTCGGGGTAATATGGGCAAATTCCCCGTCCACGAACCACATGCGGTGTACGCCTTTTCCGGGAGTTTCAAAAAAACCGATCTCCCTGGGATTTTCAGTGGATGAAATATCGTACACCCTCACTCCCGCAAGCCACGGCTCGAACTTTTTATATCTTTCATTGTTGACGATCATGATGTCCCCGCTGACCTGGACCTTGTGAGAATGACCGCTGAGCGGTGCGGGGATCTTGCTGATGACCTTCGGGTCACAGGGATTCTTCACGTTCACAAGGGTAACTCCCTCGCCGCAAAGATGGGCGACAAATGCGGTTCCCCTGTCCACAACGATCTGCCCGGCTCCGGCCGATGCTATTTTTGTCCTGCTGATTACCCGCACATTTTTTCTATGTTCCCTGTGATCGCTTGCCAACATGGGGATCCCTCCTTATTTCATTTTAAAAATTATTGAACTGTTTTCCTGTTTCTGAAGCGGGCAAGGAGCGCCGGCAGAACCATGGAAAGGACGAGAAGCACCCAGAGGAAGTTTCCGAGAGGCCTTGAGAAAAGGATGGCCGGATTGCCGTTCCCGAGAAGGAGCGCCCTGAGAAAATACTGTTCAGCGAGAGGCCCGAGTATGACTCCCAAAAGCACCGCATGGGGAGAATACCCCGTACGTTTCAGAATATAACCCAGAACGCCGAAGAAAAGGGCGATCCACATATCGAAAAGGTAGCCCCTGGCTACAAAGGAGCCGATAAGGGTAAAAGAAATTATTGCAGGAGCGAGGACCTTCGTCGGGAAAAAGGACATTTTCGCGAGGGACTTTGCCAGGGGCACTCCCATAATGATCATGACAATGTAGGCGACAAGCATCGCAACAACGACACCATAGGCAAGCTGCGGCATGACCTGGAAAAGCCTCGGCCCGATAGGGACCCCGTGAGCCTGGAGAACTACCAGCATTACTGCAGCCGTGCCTCCGCCGGGTATCCCGAGAGTCAGAAGAGGTATAAGACTGCCGCTGGTGAGTCCGTTGTTTGCTGCTTCTGAAGCGATGACCCCCTCCGGCGCGCCTTTTCCGAACTGTTCCTTGTCCTTTGAGAAGGACATCGCCTGCTGATAGCTCACAAAACTCCCGATGGTGGCCCCGGCCCCGGGAATGATCCCGACCACAAAGCCTATCAGGGAAGACCTGATCACTGCACCCATTTTTTTCAGAGTGATCACCAGCCCTCTTTTTGTCCCCTGCCAGCCTTCTTTTAGGGCATCAGAAAGCTTTGAAGCATCGATGATCATATTTTTCTCCACCATGCTGAAAGCCTCGGAGATGGCAAAAAGCCCTACAATTGCAGGAACTCTCGGCATACCGTCAAAAAGATATACAAGGCCGAAGGTCGCCCTCGGGACGCTGTACACATGATCATACCCGACAGCGCCGAGAAGCAGGCCGAACATGCCGGCAATGAGCCCTTTCAGCATACTTCCTCCTGTGATCTGGGCGATGAGCGCCACACCGAAAAGGATAATTACAAAATTTTCGATGCTTCCGAAGTAATACACCATTTTTGAAAGGTACGGAAGTGCCCCCAGCGTTATCATGGTTGTAAACAGGCCACCGATAGCGGAAGCGGCGAATGCGATTGCCAGGGCTTCCTGTCCTCTTCCCTGCTGCGTCATCGGGTACCCGTCGAAACATGTAGCCGCCGCCGCACCCGTTCCGGGGACATTGAAAAGAACTGCCGGAATGGAGCCCCCCATGTGGGATCCGGAATACAGGCTCGCCATGAAAGCCATCCCCGCGCCCGACTCCATCCCGAGGGTAAATGGAAGGAGGATTATCAGCACGTTTGTCGAACTGAATCCCGGGACGGCCCCCACAAAAATGCCGAGCCCCACTCCCAGCGGAATCAGCCACCAGTACCCCAGTATTTCGTTTAATGAGGCAAGGGTCATTTCCCACATATCAGAGAACTCCCTTCAGTTTTTCGGTAACAGCGTCCAGAGGCAGGTCAACGTTCAGGAAGATGATAAAAAGAACGAATCCCACAAGAGTCACGATGATGCTGACTTTCATTACCCGGAGCGGGTTTCCGTATTTCAGGAAAATCGTTGTGGAAGCGACAAAAAGAACGCTCGCGAGGGGATAGCCGATTATGGGAATGATCACGATGAACAGGGCGGTAAGAACTGTCATGACAATAAATTTTTTGTGGACAGCAGCAAGGGAGTTCAATTTTTTAAACCCGCCGGCTGAATCGTTCTTTCTGTGCCGTATCACCATGATCACGGCTGCCAGGAAAAGAGCTATACAGATCAGGCTGAGCCCGCCTCCGTACAGCTGGGCCAGCGGTGCAAGCCCCCTGACTGTATATAAGTAATAAACCGCCAGGCCCATTCCGAGGCCCGGGATGAACAAATCTCCTGCAGACCACTGCTTTGTTTTATTCGCCATACTTCACTCCGCCTCCTCTTTTTCTCTACAGTTGAAAACTCCGGGGCAGGGGGTGAATTTCCACCAGCACCTTGCCCCGGAGTACGTTCTTTTCAATTCGGGCTGTCGGTTTCCGGCCCCCGGCTTTTCGTTATTTCTTCCCCTTCAGTATCTCCTTGTACTTCATGGCCGTCTCGATCATATCCTGTGCCATCTTCATGCTTTCTTCCTCGTTTTTGAACTCGAGGAAGCGGGGGTCCATTCCTACTTTTTTCCATTCATCCTGCAGCTTTGGATCATCAAAAGCCTTCCTGAAGGAATCGACAAGCTTTGTGTATTCTTCAGGATTCTTTTCCCTGAATTCCCGTGAAACGGCCCACGCCCTGTTGCCTCCGAATTCAGGCATCTGAATCCCCAGGGCTTCCTTCGGCGTGGGAGCGTTCCGGGAAATGTCTTTCCACTTGTTCTCGTTCTGGAACATGACAATGAACTTCACATCGGACGCAAAGTCGAGCGAAGAGGACAGGAATGTAGTCACTGCGTCCACCTCTCCGGTAAGACCTGCGGTACGTGCGGGATTGCCGCCGCCGTAAGGGATGATGTTGAACTGTGCACCTGTCGCCTCTGCCAGGAGCAGCGCTGCAAGAGTGGAAGGATGGGGGAACCGGCTTGTGGCTATTGTAACGGGCCGTTTTTTTCCTTCCTCCACGAGATCCTGTATCGTCTGGATCGGGCCGTCCTTTCGCACCCAGAGAACCGCCGGGTCAGAATCCATGCAGGCAAAGTAGACGAAGTCATCGGGAAACTTGAAGTCGGGCTCCTGGAGGACATACATCATCATCTCCGGGGCGATGTTTCCGGCCAGCAGCGTATGCCCGTCTGCCGGGCGCTTTGAAAACAGCATATAGCCCACTTCCCCTGATGCCCCGGCGTGGAAGGTGCTCTGGAAATTCACCCCGATATAGTCCTTCCATACATTTGTGACGGCACGGACGACCCTGTCCATGGCGCCGCCTTCTCCGGTAGGGACGATCACTGAAATGTTCTTCGAGGGATATTCCGCCCAGGAAACAGCAGCTCCTCCGATCACAAGTACCCAGGCAAGCACACAGCAGATCATCTTCACAGCAGCAGAGAAACCCTTCCTTTTCATCACATACAGCACCTCCTGTTTTTTCCTGCAAAACTTTTTCTCTCCCGGTCGATTTCCGAGCCGGCTGGCTTTGAAATTCCCCGAGTGAAGATATAATATACAAAATATATCTATTTCACAACACCTTTTTCCTATTATTCACAGAAAGATTTCAGATCAGGAATCACCTGGAAAAAAGTTGCACTGTGTTTTCTTCTATAAGACCCGAATACTGCCTATCCCCTTTTTCTCACTGAACTCGATTTACATAAAAATCGTCTTTCCCGTTTCTTCTGCTTCTTCTGACCGGATAAAGAACTGCAGTAAAAACCCCTTGACTTTCAAATCAGGATGGTTAAATATATAATACAAAAAATAAAATATCCAATCTTTTCTTCCAACACCTATGATGTTTCATTTTTTCATTTACAGCCAATTGAAAAAAGGAGTGGATGCAGCGTCGTCTTTTGCAGGAAATAAAGTCAAAATAAAAGCGCCCATTCGCATGCCATCGAACCAGCACCATCGACAATCGCAACGGTTATCGACAAGGAGGTTAGAAAGGATGCATAACAGAACAAAAGTTTTCAGCGCGATTCTTGTGCTTTGTCTTTTCCTTGCTGCAACGGCAGCAAGGATCGAAGCCGCAGACAATTTCCCCAACCGTCCCATGAGGTGGATCGTGGGCCGTGAGGCCGGCGGTTCAATGGAAAGAACCGTCCGCCTGTACGAAAAAGCCCTCGAGGAAGCCCTGGGAGTGCCCCAGCTCGTTGAATGCAGGCCCGGTGCTGCCATGCAGGTCGGACACACCCTCATACAGACCGCCGCTCCCGACGGCTATACCTGGGGAATACTGGGAATGCCTCACCTTGCGCTCAATCACTTCACCCAGAACGCTCCCTTCACTATCGATGATTTCGCCGTATTGGCCATCGTCAATTCAGACCCCACCCTCGTAAACGCCCAGCCGGAAACCGGCTTCAAGAACATCGGAGACTTCATCGAATTCGCACAGAAGAACCCGGGAAAGCTCCGTATCGGAGCAACTTCGGGAGTGTCGGAATACGCGGCTCTCTGGACGATCGACAAGTTCAAGCTCGACGTGGCCTTCGTCCGCTATGACGGAAGCCCCGGCCGTGCGGCTTTCCTCGGAAAACATATCGACGTCTACTTCGGCGCGGTGGTCTCCAACGAAGAGCTGCGGGATTTCAGCACAGCCATCGGAGTCATGTGGCCGGAGCGGAACGTCGCCTGGCCTGACGCCCCCACATTCGACGAGATTCTGAAACCGAAATACGGCGTGGAGTCTCCCTACCTTTCCTCCATGCGGAGCCTCGGCACGACGAGAAAGATACTCGACGAGAACCCCGAACGCTTCCAGAAGGTATACGACGCTCTCTACAAGGTCCACCACGATCCCGGTTTCAAGGAGCAGGTCGAGAAGGCCGGCTTCACACCCGTGCTCACCTGGGTTTCCGGTGAACAGGCAATGAAGACCCTGAGGGATTACAGCGAGTTTATCAAGACGATAGTCGTCAAGAAGTAGCGTTCCGGAAAGCAGGTATTCCCCTCCCCTGTACACACCTAAGGGGAGGGGTTTCTTTTGAAAGGGGAATACCATGGAAAAGGAAAAGAAACGAATCGACCTCGGGGAACTCATAGTCCCGGGGATTATAATCGCTACCATGGCCGTTTTTTTGTACCAGTCCATCGGCATCGACCGTCCGGAGGACAACCTGCGCCTTGTATGCATCGTCGTGGGGGTGCTGGCGTTGTCCTTAGCGGTTATCCTGTTTTCCATCTTCAGGGGAGAAGAAACGGACGGGAAAAAGAAGACCCCGTTCAGGGATACCTCTCTGCTCAAACGTCAGGGGTTGCTCTACGGCCTTGTGGCCGCCTATATTTTTCTTATGAACATTCTGGGTTTCATCGTCAGCAGCACGGTCATGCTTCCGCTGATGTTCCTGGCATCGGGAGTGAAGAAGTACCGCCTGATTTTCGCTATTTCACTCCTCCTTCCAGTGGTGACCTACATCCTCTTCCGACGGTTTTTCAACATTCTGCTCCCGGAGGGAATGATCGAGACCTGCCTGGTCGATAACGTCCTGTACCGGAAATGGTTTTAACAGAAAAGGAGGGACGATAATAAATGTTCGATCTGCCTGCTCTTCAGAACGCTTTCATAATGCTCATGGACTGGAAGGTGCTGATGGTCATCCCCATAGGACTTCTCTATTCGATCATCGTGGGGGCAATTCCCGGCTTTACTACTTCCATGGCAATCACAACGCTCCTCCCGCTGACCTATGTGCTTGACCCGCTTTCAGCCATAGTGATCCTTGCCTCTGCCTACGGCGGAGCGATCTACGGAGGATCGATCACGGCAATCCTGCTCCATACCCCCGGAACTCCGGCCTCTGCGGCGACCGCCATAGAAGGGTACGCCATGACTCAAAAGGGAGAAGCCAGCAGGGCGCTGGGACTTGCCACAACGGCTTCTTCAATAGGAGGGGCGTTCTCCTACCTCTTCGTATTCTTCGTGATGGTCCCCATCAGCTGGTTCGCCCTCCGGTTCTCCTCCCCTGAACTCTTTGCCGTAGCTGTCTTCGGCATCACAATTCTTGCGGTAATCCGGGGCAGTTCTCTCGCGAAGGGAATCGCAGCCGGATTCTTCGGGTTTCTCCTCGGCCTTGTGGGCATGACGGCGTACGGCCAGACCCGGGCCACTTTCGGACGGGTCGAACTGATCGAAGGGTTTCCCACGGTCACTGTGCTCATAGGGCTTCTTGCCTTCTCCCAGATATTCACCATGCTCGAGCAGAAGTACATTGTCCAGACAGGACGGGAGTTCGAACCGAACTTCAGGGATATGGTGAAGGCAAGCGCGGAGACGTTCAAGGACTGGTTCAATCTCATCCGTTCGTCCCTTATCGGGACTTTTGTCGGGCTCATGCCCGCCGCGGGAAGCTCCATCGCATCATTCATCAGCTACAACGAGGCTTCCAGGAATTCAAAGGTTCCCTTCGGAAACGGCAACCCTGCCGGAATAATAGCATCTGAAGCGGCCAACAACGCCTCGGAAGGCGGAGCTATGGCCACCATGCTTTCCCTGGGAATTCCGGGGAGCCCTTCCAGCGCGATCATCATGGGGGCCCTGCTTATACACGGGATCAGGCCCGGTCCCAAGCTGTTCATTCCAAAGGATTATGACCCCTATTCGGGAATGACCTTCGTTTACGCCATCATACTGACACAGATCCTTGCCGCCATCCTTACATGGCCCATGGGACTGACCATTTCGAAGTGGGGCTCGAGAATCATCAAGATAGAGACGAAAGTACTCGCCCCTCTCATAGCATTCCTTTGCGTCGTGGGAAGCTTCGCATCCCGCAGCTTCATCTTCGACGCCTCGATAATGGTGGTCTTCGGCCTGATCGGATTTGTATTCTCCAAGTACGGCTACCCTCCGGTCGCTATAGTACTTGGGATCATCCTCGGCCCCATAGCGGACGGGGAGCTCATGCGGTCAGCAATGCTCTTTTTCGGAAATCCATGGATGATCTTCACCAGGCCTATAGTCATCGTTCTTTTCTCTATAACTGCAGCGGCCCTCCTTTTTACGGCTTTCGGAGAACTCAGAAAAAAGAAGAAGCCTGCCGAAGAGAGCAGCGACGACTGACAGACAGGAGGACAAAACAATGCCCGGAATGACAATGACTGAAAAAATTCTTGCCGGGGCCTCAGGCAAAAAGATCGTCCGGCCTGGAGAGATCGTCAATGCCAGGGTGAATGCCCTCATGATGACCGACCTGAAAGGCCCCTACGTTTTCAAGGTCCTCGAAGAAGAACTCGGGACATCGAAAATTCGGGACGGCCTGGACGTCGTCTTTGTTCTGGACCATCTCGGACCTGCCCATGACATCAAGTCGGCGCAGCAGTTCAAAGCCTGCAGGGAAGCAGCCAGGAAGTACGGCCTTCCCCATTTCTACGATCTCGGCAGACAGGGAATCGGGCACCAGGTAATGTGCGAAGACGGATACGTCTTTCCGGGAACAGTCGTTGCGGGAATAGACTCCCATTCAACCACCTACGGCGCCCTCGGGGCCGTATCCTTCGGCATAAGCCCCACGGAAGGAGCCATCATCCTTGCAACGGGAGAACTCTGGCTCAAGGTCCCGGAAACCACCCGGTTCACTGTCACCGGGAATCTGCCCCGGAGAGTATCCGGAAAGGACATCTTCCTGCACATCATCGGCATGACAAAGTGGAACGGAGAAGTACTTTACAAAGCCGTGGAGTTCACCGGTCCGGCCATATCGGCCCTTTCCGTGTCGGACAGGATGGCCATGTGCAACATGGTGGCGGAGATGGGAGCGAAAAACGGCATCATCGCCCCGGACGACAAAACTGCGGAATACCTTGCCGGGTGGCCGGAAAAACGGTACGACGCGGTTCTGTCGGACCCGGACGCTGTCTATTCTCACGAATATGCTGTCGATGTGTCTTCCCTTTCTCCCCGGGTGTCCGTTCCCCATCGGATCGATGACGTTCGTCCGGTGGAAGATGTCGCCGGACGAAAAATCGACCAGGCCTTCCTCGGTTCCTGCACCAACGGAAGGCTGGAAGACCTCATGATAGCCGCCGAAATCCTCAAGGGGAGAAAAGTCCACCCCGATGTCCGGCTGATCGTGGTCCCCGCCTCCCGGAAAATTTATCTCGAAGCGGTACGGAACGGCACCATTGAAATTCTCGCCGAAGCAGGGGCGGCGGTACTTACACCCAACTGCGCCGCCTGCGCGGGGATCGGTTCCGGAAACATCGCCTCGGGAGAGGTCTGCATCAGCAGCACCAACAGAAATTTTGAGGGAAGAATGGGAGCGAAGGATTCCGAGATCTACCTCGCTTCTCCGGCCACGGTAGCGGCATCGGCAGTTGAAGGCGTTATCGCCGACCCGAGGAAATACTGAGCTTCGGGAAGAGGAGGGAGACGGAATGGAAAACATTATTCGCGGGAAAGTCTGGAAACACGGGAAAGTGGACACCGCCGACATTATTTCCACGAAAATCTGGCTTGAAAACCTGAACAATCTCGATCCCGACATTCTGGGAAAGCACGCCATGGCACCCATCGACAAGGAATTCGCTTCCCGGGCCATGAGAGGAGATTTCCGCATCATTGTCTCGGGAAAAAACTTCGGAGGAGGAGGCAAAAGCTTCGAACACGGCGTCATTGCCCTGAAAGCCGTAGGCATTGTGCTTGTGGTCGCAGAATCCTTCGCCAGGTACAACTTCAGGAATTCGATCAATAACGGACTCCCGGTGCTTGAATGCAACGGCATTTTCAACGCAGTCGAAGCCGGGGATGAAATCGAGGCAGATCTCTCAACCGGAGTCATCAAAAACCTCACTTCCGGAGCGGCCCTGCAGGCTGATCCTCTGCCGGAGTTCGTCCTGGGCATCATGGAGGCCGGCAGCTACACGGCATATATCCGGGAACAGCTCCGCCAGACCGGAACCAACGAAGCCAATTGTGCGGGAGAAACACTATGAATGCTGCATTGGACCATCTCAGGGAAACCGGCATCATTCCATCAGTGCGTCTTTCATCAGCGGAGGAAGCCATTCGCCTCGGCAAAGCGCTTATTGAGGGAGACATATGGGCCGTTGAAATTCAACACACGGAGGGGATCGCTTCTGAATCGGTACGGATACTCTCTTCCGAACTGCCTGAACTTCTCGTAGGTGTAGCCGGTGTTCGGACTGCACATGACGCCAAACACCTGATCACTGCCGGAGCCCGCTTTCTTTCCTCCTGGGGAACCAGCCCGGCCGTAGCGGATGCCTGCAGGGAAGAGGGGGTCCTCTTCATCCCTTCCATCTCTTCTCCCCGTGAAGTGGAGGAAGCCCTTTCGTCAGGGCTGGCGACAGTGAAACTCTGCCCTGCGGAACAGCTCGGAGGACCGGCGGCAATAAAAGAATTTTCCCGCCTCTTTCCGGAAGCCTGCTTCATGCCTTCCGGCGGCGTCACCAGGGACACCATGAACCATTACCTGAAGAGCAGGAACGTTCCCGCCGTCTACGGAACATGGATGACCGAAGGGCTGCTCTCTTCAGGGCGGTTCGAAGAGGTGACCCGCCTCTCGCATGAGACGGTTCTGGCACTGCACAACTTCGGACTGCTCCACATCGGCATCAACCACGATGCCCCGGAAAAGGCCGTCGCTTCCGCGGAAAAAATGTCCACACTCTTCGGCTTCCCCCTTCGGGAGCGGCCCAACTCCATGTTTGCCGGGCTTGGATTTGAAATGATGAAAACCCCCGACCTCGGGGAGAACGGTCATATCGCCCTCGGTGTGAACGACATCCCCAGGGCACTCGCCCATCTTCGCCGCAAAGGCGTCTTGCCCCTGCCTGGGACGGAACGGTGGAACGACGACGGGACCATGAGAAGGGTCTACATCGACCTGGAAGTATCCGGATTCGCTTTCCACCTCAGAACATACCCTTAGCCGGAAAAAGCCCAAATTAAACGGGAGGCCTCGTAGGCCTCCCGTTCGTCTATCCGTCCGGCACCTTCAAGTTTTCCGCCTGTACCCTGGGGCAGCAGATCATCCGTGACTATTCGAGCATGTCTTTTCAGGAACGGTCTGGTGGAAATGGACCGATTACGGCCACAGACTTCTTCCATCTATGGGTACCCTATTCCGGCCGCTTTTTCATTACTGCTTCTGTTTCCTGAGAATGTTCCTGTTTTCCAATTATGTTTCCATTCAGCCCCACGGTTCCGAATTGGACTAAACTCAATCGGTATTGCCATCGCTCCCTCTACATCCATAAGGCGCGACCTTCGAGAATTTTCAGGCATACTTGAATTTACAAGCACCACCCTTAATGCTATCATCTTAAGAGTTCTAAAAATTAATGCAAAGTTTTTGCCAATATATATCCTGCATTATCGTGATGCAACATATCTTCTGCTCCGGCAATGTCAAAAACTTTTTTACACATGCAATACATTCACAGGACATATTCTTTCTTGCGCCCGACTGGAAACTCCGGTAATGCTTTTGATAGGATCAGCAGCATATTTTAAAACACGGCAGCTTTCAATAAAGTTCTGAAAACAGTTAAGATCCTTTCTCTCATCGATTGCTGCTGAAATACATTATTTAAAAAAGTGACCAATGGAGGTTTATATGTCATGAATTTTGATTTTTTCCATTATCCCAATCCCTCCCAGCGGATCGTCACGATATCGAAAAACGGCATGGTGGCTGCCTCACAGCCTTTGGCGGCACAGGCGGGGCTGGATGCAATGAGAAAGGGCGGCAACGCCATAGATGCAGCGATTGCTGCCGCGGCCTGTTTGACCGTTGTGGAACCCACGTCGAACGGGATCGGAGGAGACGCTTTCGCCCTTGTCTGGACGAAAGGAAAGCTTTTCGGGCTGAATGCGAGCGGTTATGCCCCAAAAGGTGTCTCCATCGAAGCCATGCACAGGTTGGGGCACAAGGAAATGCCCAAACACGGAATTCTCTCCGTCACGGTACCTGGAACACCATCTGCCTGGGCTGCCCTTACTGAAAGATTCGGCGTTCTGCCGTTGAAAGAGACGATCAAAGATGCCGTGAGATATGCCGCTGACGGATACCCCGTATCTCCTACCGTTGCGGCAAATTGGGCTTCTGCACAAAAAGAATACGAAAAGTATACAGGAGATGAATCATTCCGGCACTGGTTTGAAACATTCACGAAAGACGGCAGAACACCGAAAGCCGGGGAGATCTGGTCGTCAAAGGCTCATGCCGAAACGCTGCAGGCCATCGCTGATACCAACGGAGAAAGCTTCTACAGGGGCGCGTTGGCGGAAGCCATAGCTGATTTCTCAAAAAAGCACGGAGGATTCCTGACTGCTGCAGACCTTGCTGAATACCGGCCTGAATGGGTGGAACCGATAAAAGTTCGCTACCGCGGATATGATGTGTGGGAAATACCGCCGAACGGGCAGGGGATCGTCGCGCTTATGGCTCTGAACATTCTCCAGGGCTTTGAATTTCAGGCCGGCTCTGTTGAAACAGCCCACCGGCAGATAGAAGCGGTGAAAATTGCTTTCGCTGACGGATTCAGGTACGTTACGGACCCCGCACATATGACCGTTTCCTATTCAGACATGCTTTCCCCGGCGTATGCCGCAAAGCGACGCTCCCTTATTTCGGAACGGGCTGTTGAGCCGGAAGCGGGAGAACCCTACGGGAGCGGAACAGTGTACCTGGCAGCGGCAGACGGAGAAGGCAATATGGTCTCGTACATTCAAAGCAACTACAAAGGTTTCGGTTCGGGAATGGTGGTGCCGAATACGGGAATAGCACTCCAGAACAGGGGATGGGAGTTCTCTCTCGACCCTTCGGACCGAAATGCCCTCAAAGGGGGGAAAAAAACCTACCACACAATTATCCCCGGGTTCATTTCAAGGGATGAAAAACCTGTGGGACCTTTTGGTGTTATGGGAGGGTACATGCAGCCCCAGGGACATTTGCAGGTCGTCATGAATCTCATAGATTTTTCCATGAACCCGCAGGCTGCGCTCGATGCCCCGAGGTGGCAGTGGATGAAAGGAAAAGAGATCAAAGTGGAACCGGCGTTTCCGAACCATGTTGCCCAGGCCCTGGCCAGAAGAGGTCATCAAATCGTTCCCTCCCTGGATTCAAACGGGTTTGGAAGAGGGCAGGTCATCATACGGGATCCGGAAACCGGAGTCCTTGTGGGAGGGACGGACCCGAGAGCTGATTGTCAAATCGCCGCATTTTGAACGACAGCCGGCGCAGACCCGGAACCAAAAAGGCTTATGGTATAAGGAAATACAACATAATTCGGAGGAGGCAAAAAAATGATACCTGTGAAAAAAGCGTTCGCGATCCTGTTGCTGTGTGTTCTGGTACTTGCAGGAAATGCTCCTGCAGTGCCTGTGGAAGCAGGCCCGGCAGACAATTACCCTGACAGGGCCATAAAGCTTGTGATCCCGTACGCACCCGGGGGAGCAACTGACATAATCTACCGTATCGTCGCAGAGTATGCGCAGCAGGAACTGGGGCAGCCCATTGCAGTGGTCAATATGGGGGGCGCCTCAGGAACTATTGGCTCAAGAAATGTAAAAGATTCCGCACCCGATGGATATACGGTCCTCGGGAGCCACGATGTTATCGCGACAGCTTTTTACTCTCAGGTCGTGGATTATGCATTTGATGCCTTCGAACCGGTGTGCCTGCTGACGTCTACGCCGAACATAGCAACAACACACGCAAAAGAGCCCTGGAACAATATGGCTGAACTCCTGAAAGACGCTGCCAAAAGACCGGGAGAAATTGTATGGTCGGTCACACTGGGTTCAACTGATCACTTTTTCCTGATGGGACTCCTGAATGCAGCAGGACTTCCCATAGATGTTCTGCGAATCGCAGGGTATGACGGAACCGGGCCTCAGATCACGGGGCTTCTCGGAAGACATACAAACGGATGCATGACGAATGTTACGTCAGGTCTTTCATACGTAAAAAGCGGAGACCTGAAATTCCTCGGGGTCGCTCATCCTTCCCGTATGCCTCAAATTCCGGACGTTCCCACTTTGAGAGAACTGGGGATACCCTTCGACCACGGAACGAACAGGGGCGTTTTCCTGCCCAAGGGAACGCCGAAAGAGATCGTTGACAAACTCGCCGGTGTTTTCGAGAAAGTGATGCAGCATCCCGATGTAATCAAAAAGATCGGTGATCTCGGCACGATGGTGAACTATATAGGCCCCGAAGAGTACAAGGTTTTTCTTGATGAGACCATGAAACTCTACGGAGAACTCAGTAAAATTGCAGAGCAGTAGATCCGGAACGGCAGCGGGAGACAGTGTCAGCTCTCCCGCTGCCGTCAAGCTCAATATAGACGGGAGGGTGAGTTTGCCGTGAAAAAAGATGCCGTTCTCGGTACGGTAATGGTCATAATTTCCTCAATCATGATATGGCAGGCAGACTTGCTGCCCCGGGGGAACAAATGGGACCTGCTCGGCCCGGCAGCCTACCCGAAGTGGATAAGCTGGGGATTGCTGATCCTCTCTGTCATCCTTATTTTATCCTCGCTGCGAAGGAGCGGAAAAGAATCCTGGGACTGGTCCGCGTTGATTCTCCCCGGGTTCACATTTTTGATCCTAATGGGATATGTTTTTATTATGCCCATGATGGGATTCATCATATCGACCCTTCTCTTCCTGGTTATCCTTCAGGCGCTGTTATCTCCTTCACAAAAAAAACCATGGCTTCATATAGCCTGTGTATCCCTCTTCTTTACGTTTGCTCTTTACCTGATGTCTTCTTATCTGAACATACAGCTCCCGGTCCTTGCGCTGTAGCGAACGGCAGGTGAAAAAATATGGACGTTTTTGTTTCAGCTTTAGGTGAGGTTTTTACTGCAAGAATAATGGGACTGATGACCGTCGGGACCCTGGCAGGCATTATAGCAGCTGCCATTCCCGGTTTTACGATCACCATGGCCGTCGTGCTCACGTTGCCGTTCACTTTCGGTATGACTCCCATAGAGGGATTATCCACGATGATGGCTGTATATGTCGGAGGGTACTCGGGAGGGCTCGTATCAGGAATACTGCTTGGAATACCGGGAACGCCCTCTTCAGTATGCACCGTCTTCGACGGTTTTCCCATGACCAAAAAAGGACAGCCCGGAAGAGCTCTCAGCCTCGGCGTATGGGCTTCCTTTTTCGGAGGGCTTATAGGTGCCGCGCTTTGCATTCTTCTGGCCGTGCCGATCGCCCGCTTCGGGCTGAGATTCGGACCCTGGGAAATGGCCTCACTCATTTTCTTCGCCCTGACCCTTATGGCAAGCCTGGGATCCAAATCAATAACCAAAGGGCTTATGGGAGGGCTTCTTGGCCTTCTTCTGGCTACCGTAGGCATTGATCCCATAGGAGGAAGGCCCCGGTTCACATTCGGACAGTATAACCTGACAAGCGGATTTGCTTTTTTGCCTGTTCTGATCGGCCTTTTCGCTGTTCCGGCAATGATACAGGCCGTTTATGAAATACAGGAATCAAAAAGAAAAGGGGAAACCAGCGCTGAATCATATGTACCGAAGAATCTGGCGATCCCCTGGATACAAACCCTAAAAGAAATTATGCATCAATGGGTGAATGTGCTGCGATCAGGAATTATCGGTGCGATCGTCGGAGCGCTTCCCGCCGCAGGCGGCAATACGGCAACATTCCTTGCATACGATCAGGCGCAAAAGTTTTCCAGGAGATCGGAGGAATTCGGGACAGGCATACCTGACGGGATAATCGCTTCCGAGGCCGGAAACAACGGCGTTGCCGGAGGGTCATTGATTCCCACCATTGCTCTCGGGGTACCCGGAAACTCCATTACGGCCGTCATGATCGGAGTTCTGATCCTTCACGGGATCACTCCGGGTCCTCTGTTGTTCCGTGAACAGCCCACGCTCGTCTACGGTCTCTTTATTGCACTGGTCATTGCCCACTTTTTCATGCTGGCGATCCATTTTGTGGGTATCCGCTGGTTCATCCGGGTTGCCCAGGCACCCAAATATGCACTTGTGGCGGTTGTTCTTGTAATGTGTGTTGTTGGATCGTTTGCGTTGAATAACAGGTATTTCGATGTTCTGGTATTTACCTTTTTCGGGTTGATCGGATATATCCTGAACGGAGCCGGAATGCCCCTCGGGCCGGTAGTTTTAGGCCTGATCCTCGGCCCGCTGGCAGAGTCGAATCTTCGCCGGGCATTAATGACGAATCCTGACCCCATGTTGTTCTTCACCCGTCCCATTTCAATGACGCTCATACTTCTTTCTTTGCTGTCCATAGTGTATTCCGGTCTGCAAATCTGGAGAGCCGGGAAACGGAAAAAATACCAGAAAAGCTGAATAACACTTTGTTAGGAAGTATTTGCCTTTTCCCTGAAGTACACAATAAGAGATTTTTTGTTTAAAGGCACGCGGCAGAAATTTGTTCCATAGTTTTTGAGGAAAACAGCTCCTTTAAAAAGACCGCCCCAAGGGGCGGTCTTTTGTAACAATACACCTGTAGAGTTGTGTCTCAGTTTCCCTCAAGCACCTTCAGGTTTTCC
>JAAYJB010000120.1 GCA_012523155.1 Synergistaceae bacterium
AGTGCCTTCTTTTCCTGTCCGGACTCTCCGGATAGTCCCATACCCGGGATCACAGGAGACAGAAATCCCCTGGAACCGCTGCTCTGCCGCACACTTTCAGGATATACGTTCGACATGTCTACAACAATAAAGCCTGATGAGGGAAGAATAAACTCTTCGGGGGCCGCAGAATCCGCCAGCCCTCCCCACGCCACGTCGGCTGTCCTGTTGCCTGCAGCCACGGCGAGAAGCGCCGCCGCAGCGAACATAAGCCCGATGGCAAGAAGGAAACCAGGCCGGTCTTTTCTGAAGCCGTTTCCGCCCTGTTTCCTGTCCCCACTGCTGTCGCAGGTAAAAGGAGAATGGTCCTTTTTCATCTCCTCTGCCTCCTCTGCTGTTTTGAAATTTGCGCCGCCCCAGTTCCACCTCATGATTTCTTGATGGTGAGCAGAAAATCCCTGTTGGTGGCAGACTGCTTCAATTTATCGATGATCAGGTTCACTGCGCCTGACTCGTCCACGTTCACAATGCGCCTTCTGAGGAGCCATACCCGGCTGAGCTCGTCCTCCCCGAGAAGAAGCTCCTCACGCCTGGTTCCCGACTTCGTAATGTCGATAGCCGGGAAAATGCGCTGTTCCGAGAGTTTTCTCGACAGGTGAAGCTCCATGTTGCCGGTACCCTTGAACTCCTCGTAGATGACCTCGTCCATTCTGCTTCCCGTATCCACAAGGGCCGTCCCGATAATGGTCAGGCTGCCCCCTTCCTCGATATTCCTGGCTGCGCCGAAAAAACGCTTCGGGAAATAAAGGGCCGCAGGGTCCATCCCTCCTGAAAGGGTCCGCCCCGACGGCGGCACCGTGAGGTTCGACGCCCGCGCAAGGCGGGTTATGGAATCAAGGAGGAGCACGACGTCTTTTCCGACTTCCACGAGCCTCTTGGCCTTCTCGAGGGCCAGGTTGGCAACCCTGAGGTGCTCGTCCGCAGGACGGTCGAAGGTGGACGCGATGATCTCTCCATCCACCGACCGGGCCATATCGGTCACTTCCTCGGGACGCTCGTCGATCAAAAGCACCATGAGGATGATATCAGGGTAATTCACCGTTACGGCATTTGCAATCTTCTTGAGTAAAGTTGTTTTTCCCGCTTTCGGAGGTGACACGAGAAGAGCCCGCTGTCCCTTTCCGATAGGGGCAAAGAGATCCACGAGGCGTGTGGATATTTCCCTGGATTCGGTCTCAAGAGTAAGCCGTTCGTCAGGGAAGATGGGTGTTATTGCACTGAAATGGGGCCGATGCCTCGCTGCCTCGGGATCGGAAAAATTGACCATTTCCACCCGAAGAAGCGCCTCGTAGTGTTCAGAATCCCGGGGAGGGCGCACGAGTCCCCAAATCACGTCACCGTTCCGAAGCCCGAACCGGCGGATCTGGGAGGCTGAAACGTACACGTCGTGATCACTGGGCAGAAGCCCCTTCGGCCGAAGGAAACCGTATCCTTCCGGAAGGATTTCAAGAGTCCCGCCTCCGAAGCGATAGTTCAGTTCCTCGGCCTGGGCCCTGAGAATGGCAATTATGAGATCATCCTTGCGAAGTGAGGAAAAACCGGAGAGCCCGATTTCTTTCGCTATTTTTCGAAGTTCGGGATTGAGAAGGGCCGCAAGATGGCCGAAGGTGTACCTCGGCTTGGGTGCAGACTTCTGCACAGTTTCTCCTTCAGGCCCCTGGCCCCTGGAAACTGCGGGAAGAGTCTTTTCCGCTTCCTCGGCCGCCTGCCCGTTCACTTCGTTCTCAAACACTGTATCCGACATGACGGGCTTATCGCACGGAGGGCATTATTCCACCCTCGGGAGGACTGCAGAAATTAATTTCATGAAACAACAGATAACAGAACACGAAAAAAGACATCCCCTTCCTGAAAGCCCTCCTCCGAAAAATCAAACCGGAGGAAAATGGGCTGAAAATCACAAAAAACAGCAAAGCTCACTCGGAAATTTCAAACGGCACGTCCGAAAAAACCCTGTCATACAATGAAATGCGCACTGAATACGAACCCTTGGGAAGAGGGGAGCCATCCTCGAGAAGAAGGCAGTATGCCCTGGCTCCGTCACCAGGCTCAAGCCTGAGCGTTTCTGAATGTATGGGCCGCCCCCGGAAAAACCACCGAACCCGGACGCCGTCTCCCCCGGACGCCCGGGAGTAATCGAACCAGAGACACAGTTGCCTCGAACCATATGAAAAAACAGACCCCGCGTTCACGGGCTGCATTCTGTCGTCCACTTCGTCGCACAACAGGACGTTGTGGATCTCGAAAGAGCCGGCAGCCCTGTTTGAACGCACTGCCCAAAAAGAGAAAACAAGCAGAAGAATAATAACACAAAACATCAGAAGAAGAAAAAATCTTCCGTTCCTGGACATTATACCCACCGCCCCCGAAAAAAAACAAGTCCATCGAAGGAAAAACCTGCAAGGGCACAGAAAAAACCGTCCCGCCAGTCCAGAAAGAAACAAAAATGATCCTGTCTGGCTCTTCCCCGAAGCACTCTACCACGAATATGATTAAAAAGGCAAGAAG
>JAAYJB010000121.1 GCA_012523155.1 Synergistaceae bacterium
CTTCACGTGGACGATTCCGCAGTACGTCTTTCCACACGGACTCCTCCCAAAGCGGTGGAAGGAATACCATGGCGCTATGAAAAAGGGGATTTTACCCTTCCGTCGCCTGAACCCTTCGAATACTCACCGGAACAGTTTGAAAACGGCGATATCATTCTCGTGAACGGCAAATCATGGAGAAGCAAAGCCCTGACGTTTTTCTTCAGGCACCCCGGCGAATATTCTCACAGCGGCATCGTAAGAAAGGCGGGAGGTATCCCCTTCGTGGTGCATGCCTCTCCTGAATCGGATCATGTCGAGATGGAGCCCCTGGAGGACTTCTTATCGCCCTTCGAGATAGAAGAAGCCGCCGTTTTCCGCCTGAAAGGGAGAAAAAAAGAGGCTGAACGGGCGAGCAGGAAGGCCTGGCAATATTTTCTTGAAGAAACCCCTTTCGACGGGCAGTTCAACAAGCATGACGGCCACGCGCTGTACTGTACCGAACTCATCTGGAAAGCCTATGGAAGCGCAGGCATTGACCTTTTCAGGGAAGAAAGGGATTCGTTCCTCACTCCCGTTCCGTTTTACGGGAACGTTCTGTTCCCGTCCGGATTAAGCGAGAGTCCCCTCCTGGAACAGGTCATGTTCCTGGAATAACCCTTTCTGCCGGAAATGCAGTCCTGAGAAGAGAAGAAAGCTCAAAACTTTCGGGGAGGCTTGTCAGCCCCCGCCATTTTCCCCTGCTATTCCGGAAAAGCGGCGGACGTTTTCGTGTCTTATCCGCCAGATTCTTCCTTTTTCTCCTCATCTCCTATCTTCTTTTCCGCACCGCAGTGCCTGCAGAAAGGAAGAAGGGAGTGCCTCAGTCCGCCGCATACGGGACATTCCTCAAACAGGGGAGTTCCGCAGGAAGGGCAGGTATAGGGCTTCTCCTCGCCGGTTTCACCGGAGAGAGGAACCTTGTTCACGGTACGCCGCGTCCAGAACATGTATTTTCGCGGACCGGTCCGAATTGGGTATTCGCACACGGGGCAGAGGAAACGCTCGTAGGCTTCCCTGTATTGCTTCGTAAGCCACTGGGCCTTCGGGAAGGCAACGATCCGTATCACCGTCACAAGGATCCTCACCACCGCTATAAGCAGCCCGAGAACAAGAACATACTTGAAGTATCGGGACGGAAAATATTTATGGATCACCAGGGCGGTTTTTACCAGGACCGCACCTCCGAAGGCCAGAAAAAGCGGAAAGTAAACGCTCCCCCTTTTCCTCGCGACAAGAAATCCTCCCGCGGCAAGCAGGGGCAGCAGTATGACCAGCTGAAAGGCCGCAAGCCGGAGATCGTGTTTCTCGGTCAACCGCCTGTATTCCATTCTCGCCGGTTCTCTCTGCTCTCCGATCTGTTTCTCCAGCTTGACTCTCTCCGATTCGAGCGTTCTTTTCCTTTCAGCCAGCCGTGAGAGCTCGGTGCTGTGTGCCTGGTACTGCTTCTGGTTCTGCAGAAAGGCTGCCAGGCTTTCTGAAAGGTTTGCGGAATGGGCCTCCGGCAGGGAGAGGGATTTCTGGATAGTAAGCCTCTGGAGCTCTATGAGCTGGTTGATCGTCCCCTGGAGGTTGGAAGAACTGTCACTGACGATCCGCATCTCTTCCCGCTTCGCGGCGATCGCCCTGTCTGCGTCTGTAATTTCCCCGGCAAGAATTTTTGACTTTTCGAGAAGTGCGCCATCCACGAACCGTGCCTCTATTTCCCCGTACTGGGGAC
>JAAYJB010000122.1 GCA_012523155.1 Synergistaceae bacterium
TGGCCGTTCAGGTACTTGGTGGCGGAGTGGACCACCACGTGGGCGCCGAGTTCGAGCGGCCGTGTCACAACGGGCGAGCAGTAGGTGTTGTCCACCACGAGCAGAGCGTTGTTTTCCCGAGCAATCTTCGCCAGCCCGGCGATGTCCGCAATGGCCATGGTGGGGTTCGAGATGGATTCGCAGTAGATCACCCTGGTGTTGGGCTTCACCGCCGCCCGGACGGCGGAAAGATCGGTAAGATCCATGAACGTGGTCTCTATGCCGAACCGGGGGAACTGGTGGCTGAGAAGAGAGTGAGTGCAGCCGTACAGGGTCTTCGCGGCGAGGACATGGTCCCCCGAGGAGAGAGCTGTCCAGAGGACAGAGGAGATGGCTCCCATGCCGGATGCCGCCACTGCGGCCGCTTCACCGCCTTCCAGAAGGGCGATCTTCTCCTCCACAGCGGTAAAATTCGGATTGCCGAGACGGGTGTAGATGTATCCCTTTTCCTCTCCCTTGAAGCGGCGGGCACCTTCATCGGCGTTTTTGAAGGCGAAGGTGGATGTCTGGTAGATGGGTGTTGAAAGAGCCCCGGTCTGAGGATCCGGGTGAGTTCCGCAATGAACGCATTCTGTGTCAAAACGACGGGTCATTCTTTTTCCTCCCTAAAATGATTGATTATGGTATATCCGGGCCTACTTGCCGGAATTCATGGGTCTCGGCATGACGTCATCGGGTATGGCGCACCGGTACGGATTTCCATCAAGACGGTTCTGAAGCTCATTCTTTGCCTTTTCGATAAGGGCAGGATCGTGAAGGAAGTCCACCGCTGCTGCTGCCAGAACCTTTCCGGCGTGGAGCATCCCCTTGTGAGACAGGGAAACCCCTCCCGTGGAAACTATCTGCCATGAGTGCCCGGGCGTATGATTGGGCCATGTGCCCACCCAGATCTGCCCCGTGGGCACGTTCCAGCTCACATCTCCCACATCGGTCGAGCCGGGGAGAACAAATTCGCTCGGTCCGTAGGGAAGCACCTCGTCGGCCAGGGGACGTTCACGGAGGCGGCGGGCGGCTTCTTTTCCGACAGTGCCTCCCGGAGCCGAGTACTGATCAAGGTCCTGGCTCCGTTCCGACGGGGCGATCCCCTCGAAGATCTTCCGGGCGAATTCCCTGTCCTCGTCCGAGTAGGCGGGAACGCCCAGCTCACTGTAATTGCGGTAGAGAACTTCTTCCACTACGTTGTTCTGGATGACGTTCGCGCAGGCCTTGATAAAGACGATCTCAACCTCGGTACCCGTCATGAGGGCCGCTCCCCTGGCGATATCGTTTACCCTCCCGTAGATCTCCTCCACCTGGGGCGTCATGGGAGCACGAAGAAGGTAGAGCACCTCAGCCTTCGGCTGCACCACGTTGGGGGAAAAGCCGCCCGAGTCGGTTATGGCGTAATGCATCCTGGCCTCGGGAACCACGTGTTCCCGAAGGTAGTTCACACCCATATTCATCAGCTCAACCGCGTCCAGGGCGCTGCGCCCCAGGTGAGGGCATGAAGCCGCATGGGCGCTCACTCCCAGGAACCGGTATGCCACCTGGAAATTCGCCAGGGAGCTGAAGGGAAAGACGGCATTCACTGATCCCGGGTGCCATGTAAGGGCGATATCGACATCGTTGAAGACACCGGCCCTGGCCATAAAGGCCTTGCCCGAGCCGCCTTCCTCCCCGGGGCACCCGTAATAGCGAACTGTTCCCTGCATTCCCGTATTCTTCAGGTACTCCCTGAAAGCGACCGCTGCCGCCAGCGCTCCTGCGCCGAGATTATTATGGCCGCATCCATGTCCGTTTTCCCCGGGTACAAGAGGGTCCTTTTCCGTGACTCCTGCTTTCTGGCTGAGTCCGGAAAGGGCATCGTACTCGCCGAGGAAAGCGATGACCGGGCTTCCCTGTCCCCATGAACCGCAGAATGCCGTATCCACACCCGCAACGGGCCGTTCTACCGTGAAGCCCTCGGTCTTGAGAGCCTCACAGAGGGTGTCTGCGGACTTGAACTCCGTGAATGCCGTTTCGGCGTACTCCCAGATTTTCCGGTCCACATCGATGAAGAAATCTCTTTTTTCCTCGATTATCCTTCCCAGGTCCTTTTTTTCCATTCCCTTTCACTCCTCTTCCACGCCCCTGTTCCCGTTCATCCGAAACAATACCGGCAGCCATGCTTTTTCCATTCGTGTGAAGCTGCCGAAAAAAACACTTTTTCCGGGAACAAACAAAGGTGCCGGGGTATTTTGAAATACTTTTGGTCCATGATATCATCCATTTCGGCAAGGTTCCATTCTGAACCAATGAATGAACAAAAGGAGATGGTATCCATGATCGACGTAAAGAAAAAAGCGCAGGAACTGAACGACCAGATCATCAAGTGGAGGCGCACACTCCACGCCAATCCGGAAGTCGGCTTCAATACCGCGGCCACTGAGAAACTCATCGTGGACGAGCTCGGCAAAATGGGCGCGAACGAGATCCGCCACGGGAACGGCAAGCGCGGGGTCGTGGCTCTCATCAAGGGTGGAAAACCGGGAAAGGTACTCGGCATTAGGGCTGACTATGACGCTCTCAACATGACTGAGGATACCGGCCTTCCCTTCGCCGCAACGAACGGCAACATGCACGCCTGCGGCCACGATGCCCATACCGCCATGCTTCTCGGTACGGCGAAAATTCTCATGGAGTGCCGGGACGAACTCCAGGGAACGGTGAAGCTCATCTTCCAACCCTCAGAGGAGGACGGAAAGGGAGCCCCGGCCATGATCGAGGACGGATTGTTCGAGAACCCCTCCATGGACGGCATCATCGGGCTTCATACCGGAAGCCTCTGGAATGGGTTCAAGTCAGGAGAGGCCGGCTACCGCTTTGGCGCACTCATGGCTGCCTCCGACTGGTTCACCGTCACCTTCGAGGGAAAGGGAGGGCATGGGGCAACGCCTCACCTGACAATAGACCCCGTTGCCATGGCCTGCCAGGCGGTCAACCTGCTCCAGCTCGTAGTCAGCAGGGAGACGAGTCCACTGGATTCCGCAGTCATCACCGTGGGCACCATCCAGGGCGGCACCATGCCCAACATCATCGCCCCGAGCTGCACCATCAGGGGCACCATCCGATCCCTCTCGCCGGAGACGAGGAAACATCTCGAGAAAAGGCTGAAAGCGATCTGCACCGACGTCGCGGAGGCTCTTCGGGGCAAGGCATCCATTACCTTCACCTATGGGCCTCCCCCCCTCATAAATGACA
>JAAYJB010000123.1 GCA_012523155.1 Synergistaceae bacterium
AATGCTCCGCTTTTTTCAACGAAGCCCAGGAAGGGATCGAAGAGAAGGAAGATGAAGAACAGCCAGATAATTTTGCCGCAGCCTTCCATCAGGCTGTCGAAAACTTTCCCCAACGAAAGTCCGCTGACCAGACCGGTTACGAGGGCAGTGATCAGCATTACCATTATCGCGTACGATGCGCCTCCCTTGTTGAGAATTCCATATCCCACAAGGAGCGCCATGCAGCCCAGGAAAGCAACTGTCCCCCTCTGGGTCTGCGGGCTCGGCTTGTAGTCTTCCCTGATCACCAGCTGATCCCGGCTGTAACTGTAGACTCCGAAGGTTTTTTTCTGGACCCTTTTTGCGACAAAAAAAGTCACGACCCACATGAGAGCGGAAAGGGGCAGGCCTGCGCTGAAAAGCACCTGGGTGTAGGTGAGGCCTGTTATGCCCATGAGCGTAACCATAGGGGGGCTGAAGGGCCCGATAAAAAGCCCCGTCTGTCCCGCACCCTGGAATATGACTGCGATAACGCTTGGGGTGATGCCTATTGCGGACACAAGGGGGATGACTATCGGGGCGATGATTGCGTTTGCGCCGGCAAGTGTTCCGAGGAGAGCGACAAGGACAACGGAGGTGACCATGGTCGCGAGAATGGCCTTGTTTTCAGAATCTACACCGATCTTTTTCATGAAGAAATACACTATGTTTTCAGCTACTCCAGTATGCCTGAGGACCACTCCCAGGCCGGAACCGAGCATGATGATCAGTCCGACAAGGGAAAGGAACGATCCCATTGCCTTGGCGATCACCGAGCCCATACCGAGTATGGGTTGCTGGACCATGACAGCTCCGACGACAACACATATAGCGACGTTTACGACGGGATGCATCCCTTTTTTGAAGGCAAGGATCACATACAGAAGCAACGGAAACAATCCCAAAAGCGGCGGCAATCCAAAAATCATGTCAATGACCTCCCTTTTTTCCGGCGATTCTCTCCAATAAAGCACTTGACGTCTTCAGGCCGAAACTGCTCCGAAGGGAATGGTGCACGCACATTTAAAGAATACTGGAATTCCGGTTTCCGCTGTTTTAGGATCAATCCTCCTTTCTCCTCAACGGCAGCCTGAAAAGGTTTCCGATATCTGTTTTCCCCGCGCATGTCTGCAGCGCCTGAACTCAGCCGCAATGTCACATCTATTCCAGTTCCGCATATACATTGTTTTTCAGGAGAAGATCCATTCTTTCGTCCAGAACTGTTTTCGCGTCTTTTCCCCTTGCACGGGTGAAAGCGAGAATTATGGCCTCCATCGTTGCCATGGCCGGTAGATAAGAGGAGTAAGGGGCGGTGTTCGGAGCAAGGAGCACCTCGTCGCAGTAGCCGGCAATAGGAGAAAGCATTGAATCGGTTATCCCGACGACAAATGCCCGCTTTTTTTTCGCAAAAACGGTCATATCCACGGTATCTTTGTAATACCTGTGAAAGGAGACCGAAAAGACAATATCTTTTTCAGTGAGTTCATTGAGCCTTTCATAACGCACCTCGGAACTGGAGGAAAAATAGTGGACGTTCTTCGCCACGTTGCTGAGGGAGAAACCTCCGTATTGCACGACGCAATATGATGACCTTGCTCCTAAAAGAAAGATTTTTTCAGCCCGGACCATGGTTCCTACCACTTTCATGAACGCTCCGTTCTGGGAAGCAAACTTGCGGAACGAAAGGTTTTCAACACCCTGTGAGATTACCTTCTGGAGAATATTTTCCAAAGGTTCGTTTTCGCTTATGGAGTCCCGCATTTTCTTCATGGGAGCCTGCGAGAATATAAAAACAGTTGTCTGGAGATCGCTCAGCATATCCCTGAATCCCGAATATCCGATCTCCGTGGCAAACCTGACGACCGTGGAAGGAGAGACGCCAAGTTCCTTTGCCATGGTATGTGAACTCATCTTCACGACTTCGGAACAGCTGTTGAGTATCAGTTCCGCCACTTTTTTCTGGGCAGGCGAAAATGAGGGAAGCCTTTTTCGTATTCGCTGGAAAATGTTTTTTTCCTCTTCTTCACCGGGACGTCTCTGAAATTCAGACATATTGCCCCCCGAATATTTAAATTATTTCACAATTCAGTTTGATTGAATCGTACCATATAAACGCCTCTCATGCAACATTTGTTTTATGCACAAATGATACCCTCTGAATATTGCGTAACCGGAATAAAAAAGTGAAAAAACCGGTCATTCAAGATTTCACCCGGTCATAATGAGGAAAAAAATTCCCTGCGCAAAGAAACGCGGGACATGAAAATGTATCCATGACCCGCGTTTCTTTTTTTACAGCCTTTTCTTTTAACAGGAAAACCTGTTTCCCTGCAGATCTTCTGCCTGAGACTTCTCCGGCGCAGAATTCCCCGTCTTTCTACAGGAATGACGGAAGCCAGAGTACCAGGAAGGGAACGTAGGTAATCAGCAGAACCACCATGAAAAGGACCACGTACATGGGCAGGAGCTCTTTCACCAGGTCTCCCAGGGAGATTTTCGCTATGGAGTTGGTGACGTACAGCACTGTTCCCACGGGTGGGGTAATGAGCCCTACGCAGAGGT
>JAAYJB010000018.1 GCA_012523155.1 Synergistaceae bacterium
GGTCCAGTCCCACCAGTCCTGGTCAGGATACAGGATACCTGCAATCAGCTTTACCGGGTAGAAATAAAAGCCCTGCTCATTTTCTTTCATGTCGGATAAACCACTCCGCTGTCATAAATTTCCGTTATTGCCCATCTTTATTTTCCGCGCCCAGGAGAGCGCTGATGAATTCCTTCACATCAAATTCCCTCAGATCGTCCTCACCTTCACCCAATCCAACGTATCGTACGGGTATTTTGAGGGTGTCCGCTATGGCAAGCAGAATTCCCCCCTTTGCCGTGTTGTCATATTTCGTAAGCACGATGCCCGAAAGGGGCAGAACTTTGTTGAATGTCTGCGCCTGCGCAAGTCCGTTCTGTCCCATAACGGCATCAAGCACAAGAAGTACTTCGATTCGGGCATTCCCTTTTTCTTTTTCGAGAGTCCGGTAAATTTTTCCGAGCTCCTCCATGAGATTGTGCTTGGAATGAAGTCTCCCCGCAGTATCCACGATCAGGACATCGGCAGCAGCAGCACGGGATGCCTGAAGCGCGTCAAAAGCTACCGCGGCTGCATCACTGCCCTGCTTTTGGGCGATGACCCTGACACCCGACCGGTCCCCCCATACTTTCAGCTGCTCTATGGCTGCGGCACGGAAGGTATCTGCAGCTGCAAAAAACACCTTTTTCCCTTCCTTTTTCCACCGGGCCGCCATTTTCCCCGCGGTTGTCGTTTTACCGCTGCCGTTCACTCCTGCGAGGATCACTATGGTGAGCTCTCCTTCACAGAGTTGTACCGCCTCACCCATCGATTGTACCGAAGAAAGACGTGCACGGAGTTTCTCCTCGAAAATTCCGAAAAGACTTTCCGGTGTCTTGAGTTTTTTCTCCGCTGTTTCTTTTTTCAGCATATCGATCAGCTCAAGGGAAAGGTCCACACCCACATCTCCGCTGATCAGTATCTCTTCGAGGCGGTCCCAGAACTCTCCGTCGATCGAGGTGCCTGAAAAAAGAGACGAGAGACCTCCGCTCCACCGTTCCCGAACTCCACGCAACCCCTGTTTCAGTTTTTCAAAAAAAGCCACTTCGCCTTACACCTCCGAAGAAGCGTTCTTGTTCTGTCCGCTCTGCTGAGAAGACTGTGCTCCGCCGTCATTTTTTTTCTGCGGTCTTCTGCGTCTCGGCCGGGATCGTTTTTTTGCCCCGCCTTCCTGGGGCTTTTTTGGCTCCTCCTGTTTTCCTTCCGTTCTGGTTTCTTCCTTCTCTTTAACGCCGGTGTCGGGCTGTCGGACTTGGTTTTTTTCTCCCTGCGGGTGCTTTCTCTTCCTTCTCTTTTTCTTTTTCGCAGGAAGATTTCCGGCGGGTTGCCCTTCCGCAGCCTTTCCTTCGCCCTGACTTTCTTTAGCATCCTGATGTTCCGCAGGCTTATTTTTTTCCTGCACTTGTGGTTTTTTCTCCTGCAAGTCTTCTTCCTTTTTTGCAGGACTCCTTCTCCTTGCGGGGCGGAAAGGTTCTTCATTTACCGGAAGTGCGTCTTTCCTGGTGTCTTCATCCCAGGCTCTGCCCTCGGTTACCGTTTCTTTGAATCTTGGAAAATCGGATGTCCTGACAAGAATTTCCTTTCCTTCAGGAGTGCGGATACGAACAGATTCAGAGGAAAGCTCCACTCCCTCGAGCAGGAACGTTCCGTTCTCCGTCCTGATCTTTGATCCGGGATTAGGCAGACCCTTCCAGAGGTTTCCATACATGTGGTGTTCATAGGACATACAGCACATGAGTCTTCCGCAGATCCCGGATATCTTCGTCGGATTCAGGGCAAGGTTCTGCTCCTTTACCATTTTTATACAGATCGGTGTGAACCTGTGAAGCCAGTAGCTGCAGCAGCATCTCTGACCGCAGGGAGCGATTCCCTTTACGGCTTTTGCTTCATCACGGACGCCGATCTGCCTGAGTTCTATCCTTGTCTTGAACTCTTTTGCGAGGTCTCTTACAAAGGAGCGGAAATCGACCCGCTGCTCCGATGTAAAATAAAAAAACAGTTTTTTCCTGTCAAGAAGATACTCTACGTCCACAAGCTTCATGGGAAGCCCGTGAGTTCGAAGGAGCTCTCTTGCCTTGAGAAGGACCGCGTTTTCTTCTTCCCGCTCAAGTTCACCTTCTGCGAGATCTTCCGGTGATGCCTGCCTGAGAAACGTGATTTCCTGGAGTGCCGGTTCCCCTCCTTTTACCTGGCCGTCTGAATTATCATCATTGCAAGATTTCCGGTAGCGTTCTTCCTGTTCTTCGGAGAGAATACCTCCCAGCAGGCCGAGTTCCAATCCGCGCATTGTCTCCGCCACTATCCATGAACCCTTGGGCGGGACGGGCTCTTCAAGGTTCAGAAGCCCGAGATAACGAGGTTTACCAAATATTGCCAAATAAATGCTCAAAAACAATACCCTCCTTGAGAGCCATAACTGTAAAATCGAGAGACATAGTTCGGGAGAGGCGTTTTTTCTCGAGGATCAGCCGTACGCTCTCCACTCTCCCGGCCGGCTCATATTCGCCGGCATCGATCAGAAAACGGATCCAGGGACCGAATTGTGCTGTTATGTCCTCCGGTTCGGAACCGCTGTATTTTTCCGCCCATTTGCTCCATTGTTCCTCAGTAGAGGGTGGGGCACATTTTCCGCTGTCCTGGGTCACATCAAGCAAAACCGGCCAGGAGCGGCTTTTCAAAGTGGGAAGGAGTCGCTCTGCGTCTGAAAGCATCAGCAGAATATACCCGTAACCGGGAGGTTCTTCAGCGAGTTTCAAAAGGCTGTTCGCTGCCGGAAGCAGCATATTGTCTGCCGAAAAGATAATCGCGCATCGTTTTTTGGAGACAGCAGGCCGTAAAGCCATGGTTCTGATTATATCCCGGCAGGTGTCCACTGACGGTGGTTTTCCCGGTTCTCCTCCCCTGATCATGTCAGGGTGCTCTCCGTTTTCAGTCCATGCAGCGCATGAGGGACAGTCGTCTCCCCCACTGCCGGCTGCACAGAGAACAAGTTCCGCAGCTTCTCTTGCAATGGAGGAATGAAGCGCCTCTGGTGCACAGAAGGAAATGCATTGCGGAAACAACCCTTTTTCTGCCAGGGACGCAATCCGTTTCCAGGCCACTGTTTCCTTGAATAAGAGCGTCTGGTCGGACATTATTGCCTCCCGTTCTCAAATTGAAAGAAGAAAAATTTCTCTTCTTTATCCATCAACAAGCCCGTTCTTTTTCTCACTGGTGAAGAAATGCCAGCACTGTGTCAAGAATTTCGGCCGATATTCCGGAGATGTCTTTCTCCCCGTCGATCCGGACGATCCTTCCACGATCCCGTTCCGCAAGGAATGAGAATCCGGACCTCACTTTTTCCAGAAAAACCGTCCCTTCTTCTTCAAGGCGGTCCATCCGTCCTCTTCCGGCCATTCTATGATATGCGGCTGGCGCAGGCAGATCGATCCAGATGGTCTTATCGGGAGAAGGAAAACCGCACCATCGAAACAGCTCTTCGATTTTTTCCAACGGAAGTCCCCTTCCCCAGGACTGGTAGGCGAGGGTTGAATCGGTGTACCGTTCGCAGATCACTATTTTGCCTTCCTTCAGTGCGGGAGCGATGACCTGGAGTACGTGCTCGCACCTGTCTGCCAGGAAAAGAAACAATTCGCTCAGCGGGTGTTCCAGCCCGTCCCGAAGGACCAGATCCCTTATTTTTTCTCCGCCCGGCCAGCCTCCGGGCTCCTTTGTCCACACTACCCCGCCGCAGGATTTTTCCGTCTCTCTGAGCCTTTCGACGAGAAGGTGCGCCTGGGTCGTTTTACCGCATCCGTCTATTCCTTCAAGGGTGAGGAACATGAATTTGTCTACTCCTCTTCGCCTTCAGCGGTTTCGTCCTGCCCCTGAGTCGTCTGGTCATTTTTTTCGTCTCCGGGTTTTACCTCAATTATCTTTCGAAGCAGGCCTTCGACAACGAATTCCGACTTGAATATCTGGAGCGTACCGTCTTTGAGCCGCCTTTTTTTGACTTCGCTCAGCAGCTCCTGTTCTTCTTTAGAAACGGGTCCCTCAGAATTTTTTTCCCCTTTTCCTTTTTTGACGACCTTATCGTAATTGAATTCAATAATAACCTCATTGTTCGTCTCGAGGGCGGACATTTCCGTAAACATCTGTCGGAAATTAGCGATGGTCTTCCAGCCCTGGATCACCGCCGACTGGTTGAGGGGATCGATTCCTCCGCCGCGGACAATAATTTCGCAGATTCCGTCAGCATCTTTCGGTATGGTTATCTTAAAGGTTTTTTTCACCTGTTTTTTCCTGTAGGGACGCAGGAGAACCTCCACATCAACAGTGTCTCCCGTCTTGAAAGAATCCCCTTTGACTTCGAGTCCTTCAATGAACATAAGTCTCGGCTGTTCCGTGAATTCAGCGGTCAGTGTGACTCCGAAGGGATACACTTCCGCGAAAGGGTTCAGGAAAATAATATCCAGCAGTTCGGAAAACTCTTTCAGAGCGTCCGCTGCAAGGTCTTTATCGGAGAAGAACATATTTTTGCGCGTCCAGCCCTGCCCCATTCCCCGTCCCTGGATGAGAACGGTGACATCAGCAGTCCCCTGTCCTTTTCTTCCCCAGAGGTCATCGATGAGCCCGGTGAATATTCCCGAGGATAGCTTCGCCCCAAGGAATGGGTCCGGTACAAAACGGAATCGCTTCCTTCCCGATGTTTTTCTGTCGGTATCGGTAAAATTAAGCGTTGCTGAGAGTGAAGGGGTAAAATACCCGATTCTTCCCCCTATTCCCTGCGGTCTGTCGTGGGTGACCGTACCGAAAATCCTCAGAGGGCTTCCTACTTTAAACGGAGACTCGAGGCTCGGGACGACATTATGAATGTAAGCTCTTGCAACGGGATAGTTCACTGCCCCTCTTCCCAGGAACGGGTGGGCAAATGCCAGGAACTTCCCGTCTTTTGCCGTCGCCGTAAGCGTTCCGGTGGATCCGATGGTAACGTCACCCCAGGCGAGCAGTACAGTTATGGCTTCACCCGGTGAAAGGCGGGGATTCATTTCAACAGGAATTTCTCCGTTGAAAGCTCCGCCGGGAACGGGACGGTTTTCCCCGAGCATACCGGCCAAAAGGGAGACCGCTCTCTGGCTGACACCGTCGATAAAAAGAGGAGAAAGTTCACCGTAGGCGGAAAGTTTTACCGTATCTTCAGGTTTTTCGGGAGGTGTTTCTTCTCCATCCTTCTTTTCGTCTGTTTTTTCGCCTGTTTTCTTTTCCCCGCTTCGGTTCTTCTCTTTCTTTTCCCCCCCGTTCTCTTCTTCGTCGGGAGAAGGCGCAGAAACGGAGGGAATGGTTATTTTTTTCTCCGGCCAGTCCCAGATGGTGACCATGTCTTCGAGGGGGGTCACAAGACCGAGGTTGTGCTCGCTGAAGTTCCAGCCATATCCGATTGCGCCGATGAGTTTCCCGTTTATATATACGGGGCTTCCGCTCATTCCGGCTGCTATTCCTCCTGTCTTTTCTATAATCGGGCCGGAAGCTTTCACCATTATTAGATTCCTGGGCGATCCCTTCTTAGGGATTATGCTAACGATTTCTACGGGGAAGCGGACTATTTCTCTCCCCGATATGACTGTGAGCGCATGCCCCTTCATGCCGGGCCTGAGCGAAGCAATATCCATAGAGGGTTCTGACGGCCTAAAGGATGCTGCCGGGGCAGATCCTCCAAGGAAAAAAAGCAGGAAGAAAAAGGCGGCCGCAATGCGCAATAATCTCATATGTTGAATCCTCCGGGATTAAAATCCATTAATTCTGTTGTTTCCATCTCAGGTAGCTCATGATGAAACCATCAATATCTCCGTCGAGAACAGCCTGCACATTCCCGATCTCATGTCCCGTCCTGTGGTCCTTGACAAGCGTATATGGATGGAGCACGTAGGAACGGATCTGGCTTCCCCAGCTGATCTCTTTCTTTTCGCCCTGAATTGCCAGCAGTTCCTTCTGTCTTTCCTGCCAGGCCTTTTCAAAAAGTTTGCTCCGGAGCACCTGCATGGCCACCTGCCGGTTCATGTGCTGCGATCTTTCGTTCTGACACGCGACTATGATGCCTGAGGGCATGTGTGTGATCCTGACTGCCGAATCGGTTCTGTTGACATACTGTCCGCCGGCGCCGCTGGCCCTATACGTGTCCATTTTGAGATCTTCGGGGCGGATCTCTATCTCGACGTCGTCAGGAAGTTCAGGGGCCACGTCCACTGACGCGAAACTTGTGTGGCGTCTTTTCGCGGCATCGAAGGGAGAAATCCGGACAAGCCTGTGGACTCCCTTCTCTGATTTCAGATAGCCGTACGCAAATTCTCCTTCAACCAGCACAGTGGCGCTTTTGATCCCGGCCTCTTCGTCCTGGAGAATATCGAGAACCTTCGTTTTGAACTCTTCACGTTCCGCCCATCTGAGAAAGAGACGGAGAAGCATTTCCGCCCAGTCCTGGGAATCAAGTCCTCCCGAACCGGCATGGACCGTCAGAATGGCATTGTTTGCATCGTACTCTTCGGAAAGAAGCAGAAGAAGCTGCTCTTTTTCAATAATCTTTTCCAGAAGCTGTGAAAGCGCGTTAAACTCCTGCTGGAGCTCTTCGTCTTCCGTCTCCGAGAGCATTTCTTCCAGGACGACGATCTCCTGGAATTTATCCTCGACGTCTTCCCATGTGTTGATTTTCCGCTGGATCCCGGAAAGCTCCCTTGTTACCGCCTGACAGTCGTCCCGGTTCCAGAAATCGGGTGTTGACGCCGTATGTTCAAGTTTTTCTCTCTGCGTTTTCAATGAATCCAGGTCAAAGACTGTCCTGCAGGTTTTGCCGTAAAACCCGCAGTTCCTCCAGAACAGTGGAATTAGGTGTAAACGCCATAGTTATTCCCCCTCAGAATGATTGTACTGCAAGGCCTTTCATTATATCATTTTACACTGAGTGTTGAAGGAGGCGCAGCGCATGAAATCTCGTCGGGCTACAATCGGGCTATACCGTCTCCTCGCTGAAACGAACGGCGGAGTTCTTTCAGGAGGAGAGGCTTCCAGGGTTCTTTCCCTCTCACGGCAGGGAATATGGAAAACAATAAAGGACTTGGAGGAGGAAGGATTCGGAATTGCCACCATTCCGAAGAAGGGATATGTTCTCAAAAGCTGCCCTTCATACGATCTTGCCCCGAGCCTGGCGGGATCGTTTATTTCGCCGTCCTGTCCATGGGGTGAGGAAATTTACGTTTACGACTCCCTTTCCTCAACCCAGGAGACGGCAAAAAAAATAGGACGGCAGAGCGGAACAGATGGACTGGTCGTTATCGCGGAAGAACAGACCGCGGGAAGGGGACGCAGGGACAGAACATGGGTATCCCCCAAGAGATCCGGGCTCTTTTTTTCTGTTTACTTCAAGCCGAAACTGCCGCCCGGGAGGCTGCAGCTGGTGAACCTTGCAGCAGGCCTTTCAGTGAAGGAGGCGGTGAGAGCCCTTTGTGGACTGGATCTTTCCCTGAAATGGCCCAACGATCTTCTCGCTGATGAAAGGAAGGTCTGCGGTATTCTCTCCGAAGCATCAAGCGATTCGGAAAGGATAAAGGACTGCTGTACAGGAATGGGAATCAACGTCTCTCTGGCCGATACGGGGAAGGCTGTGGAAACGGGGCTTGAAAATGCCGCGTCGCTATCAGACTTTGTGGTACAGGTTCACCGGGGACGCCTTGCAGCTGTGATCATTGAGAATCTCTACAGAAGAGTTGCAGAACTGGGAACTGATGGAGGCATTTCTCTTCTTGCCGAATACAGGGGAAGCTGTTCGACAATTGGTCGGAATGTTTTGGTTATAACCGAAGACGAAACTTTTTCAGGAAAAGCCGAAGAAATCGGAGATAACGGGGAGCTTGTCGTCCGCGGCGGCGGAAGAACCCGTTCCTTTTGTGCGGCGGACGTCGTTCATGCCACACCCGAAAAGGATAAAATCTGAACATGACAAAGTGCTTTTTCTCCGGTTTTTCAGACGCCCTGAAACAATTGAAATTGTAGACAAAACATAGTATCATCGATATAAATATTATGCCTGACCGAGAAATAATCGGTAGGGATTGGAGTGTATATTTTCTTGACTTCCTCAGAAAAATCCTACGGCAGGGTGCTTTTTGTCCTCAGCATTTCAATGTTTTGTGCAATGCTTGGAATAGGGATAATAGCCCCTGTCCTTCCTCTTTATGCAAAAAAACTTGGTGCGGGGGGTATAGCCCTCGGAATGATAATGGGTTCATTCTCTTTTTCCAGAAGCGGGGGCATGGTGATCTCGGGTGAGCTGGCGGACAGGATGAACATGAAAATCCTTCTGATTTTCGGACTCACCTTTTATGCCGCAGCTTCCATAGCCTATACATTCGCCTCTTCGACTGGGGAGATGATCCTCATCCGGATCGGCCACGGTTTCGGATCCGCCATGGTTGTTCCCATAACCATGGCCATAGGAGCAAACATTGCCCCCCCGGGGAAGGAAGGTATTTTTTTCGGATCCCTGCAGGGAGCACTGTTCCTCGGTATAGGAACAGGTCCTCTGCTCAGCGGTTTTCTTGCAGAGAAGGTGGCCATGGAGGCCCCTTTCTTCTCTATGACGATCCTGACGCTTCTCTCCATTGTTCTGGTTTTTATTTTCCTTCCGGGAAACCTTTCGAGAAACAGAGAGGAAACGGTGCTTCCGCCGACACGGTTAGTCGTGAAATACCTTTTGGCGGATCATGAGATGCTTGTTGTCTTTTTCTTTCAGTTCTGTTCAGCCATGTGCAGGGGATCGCTCGTCATGATGATACCGATACTCGCCTCGGGAATGGAGCTTTCCCTTTCAAGAATAGGGATAATCGTCTCACTTAACTCCCTTTCTACGGGGATTTTGCAGCGTTTCTCCGGAAGGCTGGCTGACAGGGTCCACAAATACTGGCTTATTCTTGCAGGAGGGCTTTTGTCTGCGGTAACGCTTCTCGGACTGCCGAGCATGAAGACGCCCCTAAGTCTTGCCCTGGCGAGCATTGCCTTTGGTATAGGGCACGCATTCGCCTCGCCCTCTCTTGCCGCCATTGCCGCGGAAAGGGGAAAAAGCCTTGGTGCCGGAAGGGTCATGGGTTTTTTCAATATCGCTTTCAGTATCGGAATGACCGCAGGACCCGTTCTGGTCGGCTTTCTCCTGGAGAAAGCGGGAGAAAGTATCCCGTTCTATTTCCTGAGCCTTATGCTCTTTTTTGCATCGTTTCCTTTTTTTTCACACCGGCGATTTGAAGCTTTTGAATCAGTTAATCCGGAAAGAAAATAAGAAAATCTTCATTGAAGAGGCGATCCTACTTCTTTTTTGTTGAAGAAGCAGCTGCCTGCTTTTCCCTGAGCAGGGCGAGCCTGTTCCAGAGGAGAAGAAACTGGTCGTGAAAGAAGAGCAGAAGATCCTGGTCGGGATTGGGCCGACTGAGAAACAGAATGTTTTTGTTCCCCTTCAGGGTATTTCGTATCGCTTTCGCCGTGCTGCCGTCAAGCACGACGGGGATCATCGATTTTATTGCCTCCCCAGCCTGGGAAACTAGTCCGGCCATGTCCTCTCCTTTTTCCCATTGTTCCCTTCTTCCCCTGTCACGGGGAAGTATCTCGCACCCTGCGGCGGACAGCAGACTGTTGAACCCGCCAGTGAGGTCGAAAACCGGATAGCCTCCCAACAGTTGCCTACCCACCAGGACCGTACTGTCGAGACGTGTCTGGAATTCAGACAGTCTCCGCTGAAAATAGGCATAATTAGGTGAGTCGAACTGGGAAAGCGCTGTGAGGACCCTCTGTGCAATAAACGGAAGGACCGAAGGATCTGAGAAAAAAAAATCAGCTCTTTCCCTGTCAAAAGGCACTTTATTGTACAGGAGAAAAAGATTTTTATAGCTGTTTTTTCGCAAGCCGAGTGCGGAGGCTTCGGCTTCGTCCAGGGCTATTATTTTCGCTCCCTTGGGTATATCTCTCTGCCTGATCCTCCGTACTGTTTCTCCGTCGCTGTTCCATTCCTGGACAGGTTTCACAGAGACGTAGACTCCGCCGATAAATCGTGTGACCATGGCAAGCCACGGAGAGGATGCAAAAACATCCCATCCCTGCGCGGGACCGGAGGGATACAAGATGCCTGCAAAGAGCAATGCCGCAAGCACCACCAAACGGACCGAATAAAACTGACTCTTCCATTTCATTTCTGTTCATCAACCGCCTTCCTCGAGGAGCATGGCATAGGCCCTGCCTGCTGCGGTGAATTCAGCTGATTTTCTGGATTTTCCCTCTCCTGTTCCCGTTACACTTCCGCCTACTGTCACCTGTACGAGAAAACGGGGTTCGTGCGAGGGTCCTGATACTGAAATCACTTCATACACCGGGATTCCAAGATTTCTCTCCTGGGCCAGAATTTGAAGGCTTGACTTGGGATCGCTCTCCTGTCCTTTCACTGGATGAAGTGAAAAATGGAAGTCAAGATATTTTTCTATCAGCCCGGCGGAGGCGGTAATCCCTCCATCGGCGAAGACTGCGCCGAAAAGTGCTTCCGCGGCATCTGAACACAGCGAACTGCGGCGGACTTCCCATCTTTCTATCCCGCGGCCGGTCCTGAGAAGGTCGCATAATCCCAGGTGATCCGCCCATTCAGAGAGGGATCCGGCGCATACGATCGCTGACCGGGCACGGGTTAGCATGCCCTCGTCGAATTGAGGAAAGGCGGAGAAAAGAAACCGGGAGACGCCCAGTTCAAGAACGGCGTCTCCCAAAAACTCCAGCCTTTCGTTGTGTTCTTTCTTCCCCTTTTCATGAGCGAAGGAAGAGTGAACAAGAGCTGTTTCGAGGATCAGTATGTCGGAAAAAAAATAGTCTATCCGATCCTGAAGCCTGAAAAGTTCATTGGAAAACCATGTTTCGTAATCCATGAATGGCTGCAGGCTACTCCTCGAATTTTTGGAACGCTGCCACACCATTATGGCCGCCGAATCCGAAGCTGTTTACCAGGAAACGGGAAACTGGAGTCTCGACGGCACTGGTTCCAACGATATTTATCCTGCATTCGGGGTCGAGATTCTCAAGATTGATCGTAGGATGGATTATCCCTTCCTCGATGGACTGTAGGGCCGCCACGGTTTCAAGTGCTCCGGCCGCTCCAAGGCAGTGCCCGATCATCGACTTCGTGGAGTTCACATAAAGTTTATCGGTATGATCTCCGAACACAGCCCTTATGGCGATGGACTCCATCTTGTCGTTCAGCTGCGTTGAAGTTCCGTGGGCGTTTATGTAGTCTACGTCCTCGGGCAGCCACTTCGCATGGCTCAGAGCCTTTCGGATGGCACGGGCTGCCCCTTCTCCCCGGGGATCCGGTGCGGTAATGTGGCTTGCGTCGCATGTAGAACCGTATCCTACGAGCTCCGCGTATATGTGTGCCCCACGTTTCAGGGCGTGCTCCAGTTCTTCGAGCACAAGGACTCCTGCTCCTTCTCCCATAACGAATCCGTCCCTGTCGATGTCGAAAGGACGGGAGGCTTTTTCCGGCTCGTCCATACGGGTTGAGATCGCTTTCATTGCGGCAAATCCGGCGATGCTTATACTTCTAAGGGCGGCTTCGGTACCACCCGCCAGTATGACGTCAGCGTCGTCCCGGATTATAGTGTGATACGCTTCTCCCATACTGTGCACGGAAGTCGCGCATGCCGTTACGACACAGATGTTCGGCCCCTTTGCCTGGTGCTTGATTGCCACGTATGCAGTGGACATGTTGCTGATCATCATGGGAATGAAGAACGGGCTGACCCTTTTTGCCCCCTTCTCCATCATCGTTTTGAAATTATTGAAGGTCGTTTCGATACCGCCCTGACCGCTCCCGATGTACACTCCGAATTTATATGGATCCAGGCTTTTCGTATCAAGTTTCGCGTCCGTTACGGCCATGTCTGCTGCAGCGACAGCAAATTGAATAACCCTGTCGGCCCGTTTCGCTTCCTTGTTGTCCATCCATGGGGCGGGATCGAAATCTTTGACTTCTGCTCCGAAGGGAACAGGGCAGTCGCTGATGTCGAACGTGGTCAGCGGACCGATACCATTCTTCCCTTCCCTTAAAGCCTGCCAGTAATTGTCTTTTCCTATTGCAATAGGGCTTACTACACCCAGCCCTGTAACTACAACCCTTCTCACAACACGTCACTCCTCTGCTGCAGGGTTGGAATGCAATTCATAAAACGGTTTGACGGGAGCTCCCGGTTTTTGGGAAAGCCCCGTCAAACCGTTTTTAATCTGCCTTCCGGCTGCTTACTCTTCTACTCCAAGCTTTGCCAGAGTATAGTTCATTGCTTCGCCGACGCTCGTAAGCTTTTCGGCGTCCTCGTCAGGAATTTCGATGTCGAATTCCTCTTCGATTCCCATAATGAGTTCCACTATGTCAAGGGAATCAGCTCCGAGGTCTTCGACGAAGGAGGCTTCGGGCACAATCTGGTCCTCTTCCACGTCAAGTCTGTCGATGATGATCTCCTTCAACCGGGCGAGCATTTCCTCTTTTTTCATTCTCGTTCACCCCCTTCCATTTTCTTTCAGCACATTGTCATTCCGCCGTCGACGGCAATGACTTGTCCTGTTATGTACGAAGCTTCCTCGGAAGCCAGAAATCCTGCCGCGGCTGCGACATCTTCCGGATCACCCTGCCTCCCGGCGGGAACCTGTTTCATGAGTGCATCCCGTGCAGCATCAGGGAGCGCCTTTGTCATTTCTGTTGCGATGTACCCCGGTGCAAGAGCATTTGCAGTGATGCCCTTGGCTGCGTATTCCCGGGCAACCGACTTAGTGAAACCTATGATCCCTGCTTTTGAAGCGCAGTAGTTAGCCTGCCCCGGGTTTCCTATAAGAGCAACCACGGAGGAAATATTGATTATTCTCCCCCATTTTCCGCGGACCATCCCCCGGATGGCTTCCCTGGTGCAATAATACACCGAGGATAGATTCGCTGTCAGCACTGAATTCCAATCTTCTTCACCCATTCTCATCAGAAGACCGTCTTTTGTGATGCCTGCGTTGTTTACAAGAACCGAAACCGGCCCCATCGCATCTTCAATGGCTGAGAAAAGAGACTTTACATCCGCTCCGTTTGAGACATCCGCTCTGAAGGGAAATGCGATGCCGCCTTGGCTTTTTATCATTTCGCACACTTCTGTGGCCGCCTTTTCACTCCGGTTGTAGTTTACGGCAAGCTGGAAACCCATGCGGGCCAGGCGGAGCGCCACAGCTTTTCCTATACCCTTGCCTGCACCTGTTACCAGGGCAGTTTTGCCGTTTGCCATTCTAAACCATCTCCCTCAGTTTTTTTGAAAAGGTCTCGAAATCGGAAAGTCTGCCGTATGATCCCACGTGCATCCCTTTGCGGCATTTTTTAACGAGTCCTGTAAGAACAGTCCCGGGGCCTATTTCGTAGAAAGCTTCAACTCCCTCGTCAGCCATCCTGTTGATCGAGGCCTGCCAGAGAACGGGAAGAAATGTCTGGTCGAAAAGTGCGTTCTGTATTTCCTCCACGGAGTGTACAGGGCTTGCTGCGGAGTTTGATATGATCGGAACGGAGGGGTTCCTCCATTCGATCTTTTCAAAGGCCTCACGCAGCCGGTCTGCAACAGGGCGCATCTGCCTGCTGTGAAACGGGGCGCTCACGTTCAGCAGAACGGTTTTTTTCGCCCCGTATTCCTTGGCTTTCTCCATTGCCGCGTGTACAAATGCCGTTTTTCCTGAAATGACCACCTGTCCCGGAGAATTGAAGTTTGCCGGTTGGCATTCCCCGGAAGGAGCTGCTTTTTCACAAACCTCGGATACAGCTTCAGCCTCAAGACCGAGTATCGCGGCCATTGCGCCTTCCCCTTCCGGCACAGCTTCCTGCATGAGCCTTCCTCTCAGGTGTACAAGCCGTACGCCGTCCTCGAGGGAAATGGACCCGGCCGCAACGAGAGCTGTGTATTCCCCGAGACTATGTCCCGCAAGAAACATGGGGTCAAGGGAAAGCCCCATCTCCTTTTCCAGGGAATAGAGTGCCGCAATGCTCATCGTCAGAATTGCCGGCTGAGTGAACGCTGTCCGCTTCAGTTCCTCGTCCGGTCCCTCAAAAATAATCCTGGACAAAGAAAATCCTAATGCCTCGTCGGCCCTGGAGAATACATCCCTTGCCGTCCAGAAGGCTTCGTGGAGGTCTCCACCCATACCGACTTCCTGGGAACCCTGACCTGGGAAAATAAGGGCATATCTCATTTAGGGATCACCTCAACACGTTATTTTTCCGGAAAGCGATGCCGTTACCTGAAAAGCTTCTTGAAACATTACACGGATTATCTCTTCAGCAGGCTTTATATCATTTACCAGAGCTGCGCTTTGTCCAGCCATGACTGATCCCCAGTCCACGTCTCCGTCAACGACCGCCGCACGGAGACGGCCGGCCCCGAGACGTTCGTATTCTTCAACTGTGGCACCGCACTTTTCCAGTTCTTCAAATTTTGAGGTGAGTCTGTTTTTTAAACATCTCACCGGATGTCCGGTAAACCGTCCTGTCACCACGTTGCTTCTATCCCGGGCATTGAGTATGGCTTCCTTGTACGCGGGATGTACGGTAGATTCCGTACAGCATACAAAGCGTGTGCCCACCTGCACTCCTTCCGCTCCGAGTGCGAAAGCGGCCGCAATACCCCGTCCATCAGCGATGCCCCCCGCCGCGAGAACCGGAATTTCAACGGAATCGGTTATCTGCGGGATTAGGACCATGGTGGTAAGCTCTCCTATATGGCCTCCTGCCTCCATGCCTTCCGCAACTACAGCATCTGCACCCTGTTTTTCAACTCTTTTCGCCTGTGCGACGGATGCTATGACTGGTATTACGATCGTTCCCAGAGGTTTGAGAAAATCAATAACCTTCCCTGGGCTCCCTGCACCGGTGGTTACAATTGGGACCTTGTGCTTTGCCGCCAGCTTGATAACCTGGTCCACAGTGGGCGACATCAGCATGATGTTGAGTCCGAAGGGTTTATCGGTGAGTTCTCTGACCTTGATCAGCTGGGCTTCCAGAAGTTCGGGGGGCATACTTGCTGCAGCAATAAGGCCGAGACCGCCAGCGTTGCTCACCGCAGCGGCGAGGTTCGCATCAGCAACCCAGGCCATGCCTCCCTGCACGAGGGGGTAGGAACAGCCCAGCAGACTGGTGACCCTGTTGGCCGGGAAACAGCTGCCGGTGTCATGCTTCATAGATAATACCTCCATATGTCATACCTGCTCCGAATGCGGTGAAGAGCAGTTTTTCACCTTTCTGCAGTTTGCCTTCACGCATGAATTCACTGAGTGCAAGGAAAACTGAAGCAGCGGATGTGTTCCCGTATTCGTCAATGTTGATGACTACTTTTTCAGGATTGATTCCCAGCCGTTCGGCTGTCTTGTCGATAATTCTCTGGTTTGCCTGGTGGAAAAACCACCACGAAATATCTTCAGGCTGGAATCCCGATTCCAGGCAATATTCTTTCAGGAACGGGGGGATGACCCTGTTGACAAATTTGAAAACATCATTGCCTTTCATCGCAACGTAATGAAGCTTCTTTTCAAGGGTCTCCCCGGAGGCAGGATACTCCACGAGCCCCCCAAGCAGGGTGATCTGATCGTGTTTTGTCCCGTCAGACCTCATGTTAGCCGATATGAAATGTCCTTCGCCGTCAGCGGCAGGTCCGAGCACCATAGCTCCGGCACCGTCACCGAAAAGAACACAGGTGTTCCTGTCTGTCCAGTCAATAATCCTGGAAAGTACCTCTGCCCCTACCACGAGCACATTTTTCCACACGCCTGAGGCTATGCCTCCGGCTGCGATCGCCATGGAATACACCCCGCTTGTACATCCTGACTGCACGTCGAAAGCACCGGCCTTTTTCGCTTCAAGCATTCCCTGGAGCTTGGGGGCGACTCCCGGAAAAAGTGTGTCAGGGCTGTTTGTGGCCACAATAACCATATCCAGGTCTTCAGGGGAAATGCCGCTGTTACGAAGTGCTTCCCGTGAGGCTTTTTCGGCTATTGAACTCGTCAGTTCACCTTCCGCTGCGATATGGCGTCTTCGTATGCCGGTTCGATCGCGGATCCATTCGTCACTTGTATCCACCATGGCCGTAAGATCCTGGTTCGTGAGCACCTTTTCCGGTACATACATGCCTGTTCCCTTGATAGAGACCGGTACACCGTTAAAAAATCCCATGGGGGAACCTCCTTTACCCTAACTCTTCCCTAACTCTTCCCTTATCAACTCTACACCGTTCTGAATGACAAAATTTCGTGCAACTCTCAGGGCATTGGTGATAGCAGGCGCTTTTGAACGTCCGTGTGCTTTTACGACAATGCCGTTTACTCCAAGAAGAGGGGTGCCTCCGTGTTTCTCGTAATTAAACCGGGACCAGAGATCCTTCATCATGGGGATCATAAAAACCATCCCTACCTTCGGAAGGATCCTGTGCCCCATTTCTTCCTTCAGGATCGAATATACCGCATGCATGAGCCCCTCTGCAAACTTCAGCACCACGTTGCCTGAAAATCCATCGCAGACGACAACATCCGCTTTGCTGTAAGGAATATCGTCACCTTCCACGTAGCCGGTAAAATTCAGGCTGCTGGTTTTAAGCAGTTCCTTGGCGCTCACTATGACCTCGTCACCCTTTATTTCTTCCGACCCGTTAGCCAGAAGCGCAACCTGGGGTGAGGCAACTCCCAGGATTTTTTTGGAATAGATGTTTCCCATATGGGCAAACTGAAAAAGATTTAGAGGTCTGCTGCGCACTGTAGCCCCTACGTCAAGAAGAAATGTGTACTTGTTCAGTGTCGGCAGCGCGACTCCGAAAGCCGGCCTGTCTATTCCGGAAATACGCCCCACAACAAGGACGCCCCCTGCCACAATGGCACCGGTATTGCCTGCCGAAATGCAGCCGCTCGCTTCCCCGCTTCTCACCATCTCCATCGCCAGCCTGAGACTTGAATTCCTTTTTTTCCTAATTGCAATTGTGGGGTGCTCGTCCATGCCGATCTGTTCTTCGGCGTGGATAATGGAAATGCGCTTTCTGATTTTAGAAGAGACATCATCAAGCAAGGGGGCAATCATCGATTCTTTCCCCACGAGGACGAGTTCCAGGTCTGGATTTTCACTGCAGGCGGCTGCAGCACCTTTACAAATCTCAACAGGACCATGGTCTCCGCCCATGGCATCAAGAGCGAGTATCAAAAAATTCCACCTCTCTCACACTAAACAAGGGTGTTTTTGGAAACGACCGCCGCTATGAATCTCCCGACGAAAATCTCTTTTTCCGCCACTTTTGTCCTTACGCTGACGATATATTTGTCATCCTTGTTGACCCCGACTTTTGCACGGGCAACCAGGGAATCTCCAACCATGGCATGTCCCTTGTATTCGCCCCTCATGGAGTCCACGATGACAAGGTCGGCTTCCACGACCGCTATGGCAATGGAACTTGCCTGGGCGTATATGTAATGATCCCAGACCAGGTCGGTTTCCCGGAAGGCCATTTCCCTTCCCGTCGCAAGAACGGAAAGGGCCCATTTGTTCGGCTCCAGCTCGAGGAGTTCTCCCACGACCTCGCTCTGTTTCAGTGAACGAAGCCTGCTCGTGGCTTTCTGGGCCATTGAACGCATCCGTTCCCTGAGTTCAGGAACGCCGAGTACAGCCCTGTCGAGACGGATCGTACTGACACTCGCCGTTAAGAGAGAGGCCAGTTCTTCATCCGTTGCGAGCGGGTTCTGTTCGATGAGCTTCAAAAGCCTGTCCTGCCGGGTTTTTTTCCTTAGAGACTTGATGGAAGTCCCCTCCAATTTGTTACCTGATAATAGTATCTGCTCTTAATTAGGGGTAAGTATAGTACCATCAATGCTATCGGTCAATATAAAAAATAAAAAATGTTACGAGACAGTGATAATGTCATACCTGAAACGGGACAGGGA
>JAAYJB010000124.1 GCA_012523155.1 Synergistaceae bacterium
GCACGGCAGTACGACTGACGGGCGGCTCTTTTCCGGAAAACAGGTACAAAAAAAGAGGGGAGGACGTCCGAAGGCGTCCTCCCCTGTCTCTTATGGTGATCCCGCTACATGAGCCCCAGCATCTTCGGAAGGAAGAAGGCCACGTTCGGGAACATGGCCACCACAAGGATGATGATCATGAGGGCGGAAATGTAGGGCAGCACGCCGATGAACGATTTCTCGATGGAAAGGTCCGCAATGGAACTGGCGATAAGAAGACATAATCCGTAGGGAGGCGTCACGAGGCCAAGCGCGAGGGTCATGACCACCACCACGCCGAGATGCACCGACGAAATGCCCAGCTTCAGGGCGTAGGGCAGGATGACCGGCATGAAGAGGATCATGGCGGGGATGGCGTCCATGAAGGTCCCCACGAAGAGGAAGAAGGCGATGACGATGAGCATGAACATCTCGGGATTTCCTACGTGGGCGGCAAAGAAGCCCGCCACGTGGTCCGAGGCCTTGTAGTAGCCCAGCAGCTCGCCGAGGGCGCTGGCCGTGGCCAGCGCGAAGAGGGACAGGGAGCTGAGCTTCAGGGTCTCCTTGATGATTCCAGGCATTTCCCTGATCCTGAGGGTCTTGTAGTAGAAAAGGCTGATGAGCATTGCGTACACTGATGCGAAGGCCGCCGCCTCCGTGGGGGTATACCAGCCGGTGGTGATGCCTCCGACAATGATGAGGGGCGTCAGGAGGGCCGGAAAGGATTCCCTGAAGAGCCTGCCCACTTCTCCGGGGGCCGCCTTCTCGTACCTGGGGAAATTTTTCCTCTCGCCGAGGATGTGAACGATGAGCATCATTACAAGCCCGACCAGGATTCCCGGAACCATTCCCCCGATGAAGAGAGCGGCCACGGAAGCGTTGGTGAGGCCGGAATAGACTACCATGGGAATGCTCGGCGGGATGATGACGCCGATGGTGGATGACGCCGCCGTGACGCCTACGGAATTTTCCTTGTCATACCCGGTCTTGATCATGGCAGGGATGAGCATCTTGCCGACCCCGGCGGTGTCCGCCTGGGACGACCCGGAAACACCTGCGAAGATCATGGAAACCAGGATATTGGCGTGGGCCAGCCCTCCCCTCACGCTTCCCGTGAGGGCGATGCAGAATTTCACGAGCATCTCGGTGATCTTTCCGTGGTTCATGATGTTCGCCGCCAGGATAAAGAGTGGGATGGCCAGGAGGACGAAGGAGTTGAGGCCGTTGAACATCTTCATGAACACTGTGAGGTTCGGGATAAAGGGGATGGTGGAGATGCCTGCCAGGGAGATTATGCCGATGACGAAGGCGATGGGAACACCGAGGGTGATGAGCAACACGAAGGAACCTATTATCAAAAACGCTGTCATGATACGGCCTCCCCTGACTTTAACGTCCTGAGATCCTCGGCGATGTGGCCCGCCAGATAGAGCGTCATGGCCCCTCCGGCGATGGGGAGGCAGAGCCATGTATACCCCATCTTGACCCACGTGAGGGTGATCCAGTTGTAGTCCCAGAACTCGATGACCACCCGAATTCCGTAGAGGGTCATGGGGACGGTGAAGCAGAGCAGAACGGCGGATATGAAGACGTCGTAGACGGCGCCCTTCTTCCCCCGGAATTTGTCACTGAAAAAGGTGAAGGCAAAGTGGGCCTTGTAGTGGACCATGACGGAAGCCCCCATGAAGACGGCCCAGATGAAGGAATAGTTTGCCAGCTCTTCAGTCCAGAGCAGCGGTATGGCTGAATAGCGGGCGATGATCTGGACCAGGATGGCCAGAAAGAAAATGCTGAGCAGGACCATTCCCAGGGTTTCCTGGAAGCGGACCAGCAGTTCGATCTTTTTTTTCACGGTTCTCCTCCTCTTTTGAAATCCTGCCGCGGACCAGGCTCTTCCGAAAAAAAGGAACTCCCCGCACTCCCTGGCGGGAGCGCGGGGAACAGATCGGATTTTTCGCTTCAGGGTGCCGCTCTATTTTCCGGCGGCGCGGACCTTCTCCACGAGATCCTGGATGCCCAGTTTTTCGGCGAGCTTGTCCTGGATGGGAACGGCGATGGCGATGAAGGGAGCCTTGTCGATGGAGTTCACGGTGCCGCCGTCGGCGATGACCTTCTCCTTGGACTTGGAGAGCATGCCGTAGGTGATCTGCCGCTCCTCGGCGGTGGCCTGCTTCAGGGCCTCGGTGATCCATTCCTTCTGCTGGTCGGTGAGGCCGTCGAACTTCCTGCCGTTCATGAGGACGAAGCGGGTGGTGAAGTCGTGCTCCGTCTCGGTGATGAACTTGCCGTTGGCCGTCTTGTGGTGGTCAAGAAGGCTGAAGTTGGTGTAGTCGTTCTCCGCGCAGTCCACAATGCCCTGCTGCAGGGCCTGGTACAGCTCTCCCCAGGCAACCTGGGTGGGGATGGCGCCGGTCTGCTTCCAGAAATCGGCCACGACGCCGGACATCTGGGTGCGGATCTTCATGCCCTTCAGGTCGTCCATGGTGTTGATTGGCTTCTTGCCGTAGTAGTTCCGGACGCCGGCTGACCAGTAGGCGGCGATGCGGAAGGAGTTCTTTGACTTTTCATTGATGATTTTCGCGAGAGTCTGTCCGGCTTCGCCGTCCACGGCCTTCTCCCAGTGGTCGAAGCTGTTGAAAAGGTACAGCAGGGAGAACAGGTCCACCTCGGGAATGCCGATCTTCGTCATGAAGCCGGGGGAGGCCACCACCACGTCGGCGGCGCCCAGCTTCAGCTTCTCCACGAGCTCGTCTTCGTTGGTGCCGATGGTGCCGGCGTGGACGTCCACGGAGATTTCGCCGTTCGAGAGTTTCTCGACCACTTCCTTGAACTTCAGCATTCCGTACTGGTAGGGATTCTCCTGGGAGGTCTGGTTATGGGCCGCCACCAGCTTCAGGGGAGCCGCCTGCACGGGCAGGACGAAAACGAGCGCAAGTACAGCAGCGAGAAGCAGTACAACAGGTTTCTTCATGTTTGGTACCCCTTTCGTATGTGAATTTTTGCGGGATTGCCGCAAAGAGCTTCCGGTGTCAGTTCAGTTCCTTCAGCAGATCGTTCCAGATTTCCTCCACTACGGGAATTCCCTTCCCGAGGTTTTCCCTCCGGGTGAGGGCCGCTTTTTCGCCCGGATAGTAATAGCTTCCTCCCGGCTCCGCCGGCTCGGAACTCCTGAAATCCTCCAGGATGGCCGCCGCCGCTGTTTCGGCATATTCCTTTCCGGAGGTATTTTCCACGTCAAAGGCGAGAAAGACCTGGGTCACGGCGATCTCGTCGCCGAGTTTCCCGATCTGGTGGACCGAGTTCCCCTTCGACAGCACCGACCCGATGAGGTCCAGCACGAGGGAATAGCCCGAGCCCTTCCAGAAGCCGATGGGCAGAACCCGCCAGGTTTCCAGCACGGCCGCCGGGTCGGTGGTCAGCTTTCCCTCCCGGTCGTACCCGCCGGGAAAGGGGAGCTGCTTTCCCGCCATCCTGTACCCGTCGAGGGCGCCGTAGGAGTACTGGGCCAGGGCGCCGTCGATGACCACGGGAGTGTCCTTCCAGGGAAAGGCCATGACCAGGGGATTGTTTCCCACCCGGCATTCCTTCGCCCCCCAGGGGGGCATGTTCGGCGTGGTATTGGTCCAGCAGAAGGCCATGAAGCCCGCCTTCGCCGCCTGGTACCCGTAGGATCCGCCTCTCATCCAGTGGTTCGTGTTTCCAAGGGCAACGCACCCGAGGCCGTACTGCCCGGCGAGCTCCATGGCCCTGTCCATGGCCGCCGCTGCGTTGGTGCACCCCATCCCCCGGTTGCCGTTCCAGCGCTCCAGGGCGCCGAAGGAGGCTTCAGGGGCAGGCTCGGCATGGGGGTCGATGTGTCCCTTCGCAATATAGGAAAGAACCCGGGGAAAACGGTTCAGTCC
>JAAYJB010000125.1 GCA_012523155.1 Synergistaceae bacterium
TCGTAGATCTCGTCGTATAGTATTGCAATGTTGTGCTCCACGGCAAGACGGCCAAGATCCTTGAGGCACTGTTCGTCATACACCGCACCCGTGGGGTTGTTGGGGTTGTTTACGATCATGGCCCTGGTGCGGGGTGTTATGGCTTTTTTTACGTCATCGAACCTGGGGATGAAATCAGTTTTGCTTGTATCGACCAATACGGCCTTTCCGCCTAAAAGACGTATCTGCTCCACGTAACTGACCCATGCGGGAGTAAATACGAGGACCTCGTCGCCGGGGTCTACAAGGCAGCCGAGAGCCTCGAAAAGAAGAGGTTTAGCCCCTGCACCCACTACCACGTTTGCCGGAGTGTATTCAAGGCCGAAATGGTCCTTGTAGTATGTGCAGATCGATTCCCTCAGTTCTGGTATACCCGTTCCGGGCGTATAGTGGGTCTGCCCTTTCCTCATGGCCTCCTCGGCATAGCGGATCGCAGAGGGTGGAGAATCGAAATCGGGTTCGCCCGCACCGAATGATATGACCGGTTTCCCCTCGCGCTTCAGGCTTTTTGCCTTGGCGGTAACGGCAAGGGTCGCTGATGGTTCCATCTTTCTGGCTCTCTCAGAAATATACATTACAGATTACCTCCTGCACAATGTTATGTAGCATTATTATACTCTATTTCGTTCCTGTGTTCCCGAAAAAATAGCAGGTATACTTTACGCACACATTGTTGTTTTGTTGCCCAGAACCCAGCCGGGTGTTAGAATGATATCATAATTACAGAGCATGAATGGAGGGATTTGCATGGACATACGATTCGTTACCCGTGGGGTCGAACTGAAGGATGACCTGAAGGACTACATGGAGAGCAAAATGTCCAAGCTTGAGAGATTTTTCAACCGCATCATCGACGGACAAGTAGTAATGAGCTTCGGACGTGGTTTATTCACCGTGGAAATCACCTCTAACGCCAATGGTGTCATAATGAGGGGGCAGTCGAGTGCGCCTGATATGAGAAAAGCGTTCGACCAGGGACTGAAAAACCTCGAGCGGCAGATCAAAAGGCATAATGCCTACCTCAAGGATCGCGCCCAGTTGAAGACCCATGACGTATCCTTCGAACTTCCGGCTCCGGAAGGAGAGCTTCCTATCCCGGCCGAAGAGGAGATCGTGAAGGTTAAGCGCTTCCCGCTCCGCCCCATGAGTGCAAAGGAAGCCACCATGCAGATGGATCTCCTCGGCCATGAATTCTTCCTTTTCAAGAACGCTGAGTCCGGTGGAGTAAATGTAGTGTACAAAAGGAAGGACGGCGGCTACGGTCTCCTCGAACCGACGGAGTAGCAACTCCCGGAAGAGGGTTGTCTGTAAAGAGGGGGACCCGCAGCGGGTCCCCTTTTTCTTAGGAGTGGTAGAAATGCACGAAGTTTCTCTTGCCGAGTCCATTGCTTCTTCCCTGATCAGCCTGAAAAAGGAACGGGGATGGGAGAGGGTTGTGGAAGTTCGGCTGCGAATCGGGGCCCTGAGGCAGGTGTTTCCCGAAATCCTGTGTTTCGCCTTCGAAACCGTGACGAAGGGGACGGAACTTGAGGGTGCGGAGCTTTCGATAGAGGACGTTCCAATCTCGTTCCGCTGCAGGGACTGCGGCGGATGCTGGGGCGGAGATGATCCCCTGTGCCCTGAATGCGGGTCGATGCATCGTGAGACCGTCGCGGGAAACGAATTGGAAATCGAATCATTGGAGGTTGAAGAACAAACATGAGCAAAATCGTGACCCTGCAGCAGTCGATCATGGCGGAGGACGAGCGTTTTGCCGCTGCCATCAGGGAAAGCAACGAGAGAAGAGGTCTTCTCATGGTGAATATGATCGGTTCTCCCGGCTGCGGGAAAACCACGATTCTAGAGAGGACGGCGCAGTCATCCGGTCTTTCCTTCGGAGTCATCGAAGGCGACCTTGCAACGAACAGGGATGCTGAAAGGCTTGACAGACTCGGGGTACCGGTAGTCCAGGTGAATACCCATGGAGGCTGCCATCTCGAGGCTAACGTCATTGAAAAGGCCATGGAATCCCTGCCGCTGGATTCACTTGACGTTCTCTTCGTGGAGAATGTCGGAAATCTCGTCTGTCCTGCGGAGTTCGATCTCGGCGAGGACTTCAAGGCAGCGCTGCTGAGCACGCCCGAGGGAGCGGACAAGCCGCTGAAATACCCTTACCTCTTTTCTTCATCGAAAGTAGTGCTGCTGACGAAAGTTGACCTGCTTCCCTATCTTCCTTTCGATATGAAAATGTTCTCCGAGGATGTAAAGAAACTGAATCCGGAGGCCCCGGTCATCCCGATGAATGGGATGACCGGCGAGGGTGTGGAGGAGTGGACGAAGCTTCTCAGGGAAAAGATCAGGGAGAAAAAAGCGCATGCCCGATGAAAAAAAGCTGCTTGAAAAGCTGAATCCGCGACAGCGCGAGGCCGTGGCATACTGTGATGGCCCGCTCCTGGTTCTTGCAGGCGCTGGCAGCGGGAAAACACGTGTGCTCGCCCATAAAATAGCCTACCTGGCGGCTACTGGGAAAGCCCGTCCGGAAGATGTTCTCGCAGTGACCTTCACGAACAAGGCTGCGAACGAAATGAAGGACAGGGTCGGCAAACTGATGGAGCATGACAGCCGGACGATGCAGGTATGTACATTTCATTCATTCGGTCTTCGCTTTCTCTTCAGGAACCGTTCCCTTCTTCCCCTTGTCGGGCTGAAGGAAGGTTTCGCTATTTTCGACAGGGGTGACAGCCGCTCACTCGTGAAAGAGATCATGGAAGGTTTGAAGATGGACGCGAAGCAGTTCGATCCGGGAAATATTCTCGACCGCATTTCAACGGTTAAAAACGAGAGCATTTCAGGGGGATCGAACTCTCCGCTTCTCGAGGGAATTTACGGAGACGTTTTCAAGGCATACAACGAATCGCTGCGAAAACAGAACGCGGTGGATTTTGATGATCTTCTGAACCTTCCCCTCGAGCTGCTCTCTAGCGGAGATGAGCTTCTCGGGAAGGAACGCGGGCGGATTTCCTGGGTGCTTGTTGACGAGTACCAGGACGTGAACAGGCCACAGTATCTGCTTCTGAAAAAGCTTGTGGGGAAGCGGGGAAACATCATGGTGGTAGGGGACCCTGACCAATCGATCTACGGATGGCGGGGTGCCGACATGTCCATGATTCTCAACTTCGAGAAGGATTTTCCGTCTGCAAAGGTAGTAATACTTGACCAGAACTACAGGTCTTCGGGCAATATCCTCGGAGGCGCCAACGCACTTATTGAAGGGAACTCGAAGAGAAGGAAAAAGGATCTCTGGACAGCCCGCAATATGGGTGAAAAAATATATACCATGATGGGGCAGACGGAGTACCAGGAGGCAGAGTTTCTTGTATCGGAGATACAGCGGCTCCACGACAGGGAAGGCTACAGTTACGGCGACGTGGCGCTTCTCTACAGGATCAACGCCATGAGCCGCGTATACGAGCAGAAGTTTCTCGAAAATAGGGTCCCCTACCGGGTAGTACGGGGAACGGCTTTTTATGACCGCAGGGAGGTCAGGGATATCCTTTCTTTTCTTCGTGCGGCGGTCAATCCACTCGACAGGGTCTCCCTGTCGCGCATTGCGAACGTACCTTCGAGGGGCCTGGGGAAAAAAAGTCTCGAGAAAGTATTCGCTTTTCTGGAATCCTTTCCCGAACTTCCGGCGGAAGAGTACTGGAGAGCTGTTGAGAAAGGCGGCAGCGGGGTAGGCGGCAAAGCGGGTGAAGGGCTGAAACTATTGTCCGGATACATGCTGAAGATCCTTTCGAAGTCCGAGAACCTGGACGAGATACTTGTCTATATACTTGATGAGATGGGATACGAAGCACTCCTTAGAAAAGATGACCCGGACGGATGGGAAGAACGTGTTGAAAATATACGGGAACTCCGATCCATCGTTCCCACGGGAGGAGCTCTCTCTGAAATGCTGGCTGAGGCAGCCCTCTTTACGGACCTTGAAACGCTGGACCTAGATGACAGGAACGCCGTCAACCTGCTGACGCTGCATGCAGCGAAAGGACTTGAGTTCCCGGTCGTCTTCCTGGTAGGCATGGAGGAAGCGGTGTTTCCGCATTTCAAATGCATGGAGGACCGGGAAAATATGGAAGAGGAACGGCGCCTCTGCTATGTTGGAATGACACGCGCCGAGGAAAGGCTGTATCTCTCCGGCGTCCGGTCACGCAGGCTATTCGGTACAACATTCCGTAACGGTTTATCCCGTTTTCTCTGGGAGGTCCCTGACCGATTCAAAATGGTCGACGACAGGGGCGAGGAGGAAAAAACCCATGCTGGCTTTGGGAGTAACAGGAGACGTTGGGGCTGGTAAATCCACGGTTTCCCGGATATGGCGGGAAATGGGCGCATCCGTTCTTGACGCTGACGAGATCGTCAAATCAGTCTGGAAACGCGCAGAAATCCTGGAAGCCGCGTCTTCCAGGTGGGGGAAAGATATCCTGGGGAAAGAGGGCTTGATCGTGTCGTGGAAAGTTGCCGCAAAGGCTTTCAGCGACCCCGGGGAATACAGGTGGATGTGCGGACTGATCCACCCGCCGGTTCGGGTGGAGATGGAACGGGCGGCGGCATCCCTCGAGGGATGGGTCGTCGCGGAGATACCCCTTCTTTTTGAAGGCGGTGTGCCGTGGTGGATCGATGCAACTGTCTATGTGACAGCCGATCCTGCCGCAAGGGCATCGCGAAATGCGGCAAGAGGACTGGATTCAGAGGAACTTGCGCGGCGTGAGTCGTTTCTTCTTCCGTGTGAAGAGAAAAAAATCAGGGCATCCATTGTTCTTGATAATTCGAGGAGCAGAGAGCATCTGCTCGGGAAAGCCCGCGAAACGGGATGCCTTTTCAGGAGGCTCTCCGGACTTGTACAGTTTTCAGTACTCTTCGGTTCACGGGACGATGCCTTCGGATGTATGGGGCTCATCTCGGCGGAAAGGCTGGGGGCCGAATTCGAATGCCGGAAAGTTTTAGCCGGGACTGACATTGAAGATGCATGGAGGCTTTCTTTCTTCACCCTGGAACATCTCTTCCCACGGCTTGTTTCACATCCATCAATGACAGCCGGCCGGGGACAGCAGGCGGTGACCGTGCGCAGGATCCCCTACAGCAGGCGACTGGCCATTTCAGGAGAACTTCTGCCGTGAGAGTGATAACGAGCCACATGGGGAACGATTTCGACTCATTGGCGAGCATGGTTGCCGCTGAAAAACTATATCCGGGGGCCAGGCTCTGCCTTTCAGGATCCGCAAGCCGAACTGTGAGGGACTTCCTCAAGAAGACCGGTAATAAATGGACTGTCCTGACACCGAAGAAAATCAAGTTCGATGAGATAACAATGCTCATTGTCGTGGACGCAAGATCCCGGTCGAGGATCGGGGCCTTTGCGTCGGTCCTCGGGAAGAAAAATATCCCGGTCCACGTCTATGACCACCACCCGCCATCCATAGACGACATCGACGGTGAGCTTGTCCGGATAGAACCTGTCGGAGCAACGACGACCCTCCTGGTGGAAACGCTTCTTGAACGGAGAATATCCATAAGCCCGTCAGAGGCGACACTGTTCGCCACCGGAATTTACGAGGACACGGGAGGCCTGACGTTCAGCGGGACCACTCCGCGGGATTTTGCGGCAGTCGCCAGAATGAAGGAGCTCGGAGCCGACCTGACAAGCATACCCACATATATCGAAATGACGTTCTCCGCGCCTGAACGGCGGATACTCGACGGACTCATTGAAAACAGCTGGGTGCGTTTTATCAACGGTGCGAAGGCGGTATTCTCTGCTGTATCGTCCCCCGGCTACGTGGACGGTTTGTCTCTTTTTGTCCACAGGCTGAGGGATTATTTCGACGCTGACATTGCAATAGCCGCAGTTAAAATGGATTCGCGCACATACCTTATTGGCAGAAGCCATGACGACATCCTTAACATGGCAACATTCCTCGCGCCACTGGGAGGAGGAGGACATCCCCAGGCTGCCTCGGTCACCCTGCACAACGTAAAGCCTCTCCAGCTCGTCAGGGAAATGGAACTCCGACTGAGCGATGAAGTAAAACCTTCTATCACGGCGGCGGATATCATGACATCCCCGGTTATGGCAATTCCGCCCGATTCATCTGTGGACGACGCGTACCGCATAATGATCCGCTACGGGCATTCAGCCCTTCCGGTGGTAAAGGGGAAGTCCATTCTCGGCCTCATTACGAGGAAAGACCTGGATAAAGCCCATCTTCACGGCTTCGGCAAGACACTCATCCGGGAGTTCATGACAGAAGGCGTCATTACCATCCCGAAAGACGCCTCCATACACGAGGCTCATAGGCTCCTTGTGACCCACAGCATAGGCCGGCTGCCCGTAACCGAGGGATCCAGAATCGTGGGTATTATCACGAGGACCGACCTTGTCAAGGCGCTCTTTCCCGCCTCGGTCCCCGGTGAAGACCGGGGTGCAGCACCGGATCTGCCTTGGACGGAAGATGTACGTGATCTTCTCAAGAAAGGCCTTCCGGAAGAGGCCATAACGCTTCTCCGACAGCTCGGTGAACGGGCTGAACAATTGGGGATGAGGGCATATATCGTAGGCGGGCTGGTCCGTGATCTCTTCCTCTCAAAGCAGAACCTCGACCTTGACATCGTTGTGGAGGGTGATGCCCCGAGGTTCCTGAAAAGTTGGGAAAAAGACGGCCTGCGGGTTTCAGTTCACGAGAGATACAAAACCGGAACAGTGGTATTCCCCGGCGGAAGAAAAGTCGATGTTGCCACCGCCCGGCGTGAATTTTACGAGTTTCCCGTAGCCCAGCCGAAGGTATCCACTGATTCCCTGAAGCACGACCTCTACAGGCGTGATTTCACGGTCAACGCCATGGCGGTCTCGATCAACCAGTCGACCTGGGGGATACTTATAGATTATTTCGGCGGAAGAAGAGACTTGGGAAAGAAATTCCTCAAGGTGCTTCACAATTTAAGTTTCGTCGAGGACCCTACCAGGGTCATCAGGGGGATCAGGCTGGAGCAGCGGCTGGGACTGACGCTGGAGGACAATACCCTCAGGCTTCTGAGAAGCTGTATCCATGGCGGGCTCCTGGTGCGGCTCTCCGGTTTCCGCCTGAGAAGCGAGATGGAGCTTTCATTTAGAGAACGTTTGCCCTATCCTGCGACGAAGAGAATGGAGGAGCTGGGCGTATGGGAGGTTCTTTTCCCGGGAATCAGGATCGGCGACGGAAGCAGAAAAACATTCCGGAGGCTTGGCGTGTTTCTTGCCCGCATTTCGAGAGATTTCCCCGATTTCAAGGGGAAACAGTGGCTCGCCTTTCTGGCAGCCCTTCTCATGGAATCTCCTGAGAATGTACGGCTCGCCGCAATTGACAGGCTGAATCTTCCTGAAGCAGAGCGGTCAGTTGTAGTAAAATGTTTCTCTGAAATGGGTGCCGTCGAACACGAACTCGGAGGCAGGTCCGGACCGCTGAATTCCCGAATATACTGCTACCTGAGAGATTTTGACCCGGCGGCCTCTCTCTTCTGGAGTGCTGCTACCGAAAGGTGGAGGGTCAGAAGAAGGATACTGCTCTACCTGACGAAACTCCATAAAATGACCCCCAGGCTTCGCGGCAGGGATCTTCTCGACCTTGGCTACAGCGCCACACCGAGAATCGGCGTGATCCTCGACAAGCTGAAGCTTCTCTGCCTGGACGGAGAACTTGCAGGCCGGGAAGACGAGATCGATTTTGTAACGAACCAGTTTCCGAAGTGATGCTGAGAAGGAGAGTGACACAATGTTTCGAATGCCTGCGCTTGCAGATCTTTTATTGAGTGTTCCAGCCGTTCTCTGGGCGATAACTTTCCACGAGTTCTGCCACGGGTACATGGCCTACGTCCTCGGAGATCCTACAGCGAAACGTATGGGGCGCCTGAGTCTGAACCCGCTCCACCACCTTGACCCCGTGGGAGCGCTCATGCTGCTTTTCTTCCGGTTCGGGTGGGCGAAACCGGTGCCTGTTGACCCGCGCTATTTCAAAAATCCCCGCCGGGATATGGTGCTCGTTTCCGCGGCCGGCGTCACGGGGAACTTCCTCACGGCGTTCGTCTTCGGAATGCTTGCACGTTTTTTCCCGCAGACATTCCTTGCGATACCGGCCCTGAGGCAGTTCATATTCCTGATGATCGTCATCAATATAGGCCTTGCCGTTTTCAACCTGATCCCCATACCTCCGCTCGACGGCTCGAAGCTTCTGTACCCGCTGCTGCCGCCGTTTCTTCTTGAGAAGTATTTCTGGCTTGAACGATACGGCTTTTTTGTCCTCATGATACTCCTTGCTCTTGGCGTGGTGCAGGCAATAATGGGACCCGTAGTCATGTTCTTTCTCAGGCTGATCCTGTTTTAGGAGGAGCCAATGAAGATCCTTCTTACAAACGATGACGGTGTTTTTGCCCCGGGAATCATTACGCTCTCGTCCTTCCTTGTCTCGTCAGGACATCAGTGCACCGTAGTAGCACCGGACAGGGAGAGGAGCAGCGTCGGACATGCCATTACCCTGCACCGGCCCCTGAGAATGTGGCAAATTCCCGCAGGCCCCTACACCGCTGAGTGCAGTGTGTATGCCTGTGATGGAACTCCGTCGGACTGCGTGGTGCTTGCCCTTGAGGAGGCTGTCCCTTCCCCGGCAATGGTCGTTTCAGGTATCAACAGGGGCCCGAACCTGGGCGATGACCTCACGTATTCCGGCACAGTGTCTGCAGCCATGGAAGGGGTGATCCTCGGATGCAGCGCCATGGCCGTGTCGCTCAACTGCAACGAAAAAGAACCTGAACACTACTACGAGACCGCTGCCGCAGTGGCTGTATCCCTTCTTGATTTTCTCCGGGATAGCCCGCAGGCACCAGGAGTTCTTCTTAACGTGAACGTTCCAAATCTGCCCCTCCACTTGGTAAAGGGCGTGAAAATAACCCGAAAGGGTGTCCGCCTCTATGAAGGGAAAGTAACCAGGCTGAAGGACCCCTCCGGCAGGGATTATTTCTGGGTCTCGGGAAGACCCGAGGACCAGCTCGTGGAGGGGAGCGACGTATGGGCCGTGGCAAACGGTTTTGTATCGGTTACCCCGGTTCACATGGATATGACCCATTTTCCCTCCATAGAGACGCTGACCTCGGGAGGAGCAGAAAAAGTGAACTTCAAGTAAATTGAATCCCAATACTTGACAAATGTTTATTCAAAGGTATAATCTTTGCCATTACTGGTATGGATGGCAATGAAGAGGAAAAGTACCCTGCGGTTTCCGCAACAGAGAGGAGAAGCCCCGGCTGAAAGCTTCTCCGGCGATGAATGCAGGGGAAAAGAGCCTTGGAGCCTGTTTCGAAGAAAGGCTTCGGCCAAGTAGAAACGTTTTCAAGAGGGCAGTGATTTTCTGCCAACCGGGGTGGCACCGCGGGCAAAAGCTCGTCCCTTCACCAAGGGCGGGCTTTTTTTATTTTTAAACAATGATTTCTGGAGGGATTTGCATGTCGAAAAAAGGGAAGGCAGTTCTTGCATACAGCGGCGGGCTGGATACATCAGTGGCGGTCATGTGGCTTACCGAACAGGGATATGATGTGGTAACCATGACAGCTGACGTAGGACAGCAGGCGGTTGACCTTGAGGCTGCAAAAAACAAGGCGCTTCGAAGCGGTGCAGTCAAAGCATACGTGCTTGATCTCAAAAAAGCCTTCGTGGAAAAGTTCGTATGGCAAGCACTGAAGGCGAACGGGATGTACCAGGGGACGTACCCGCTGAACTCGGCCCTTTCGCGCCCGCTGATAGCGGAGGTAATGGCGGAGATCGCGAAAAAGGAAGGCGCCGTGGCAGTAGCTCACGGCTGCACTGGAAAAGGGCAGGACCAGGTTCGGATCGAAGTGTGCACAAACGCCCTCAATCCTGAACTCCAGGTGCTTGCGCCTGTTCGCGACTGGCATTTCACCAGGGAAGCGGAAATGGAATATGCGGAATCCCACGGTATACCTGTTGCAGCCACGGCAGCCTCACCCTACAGTATCGACGACAATATCTGGGGAAGGTCCATCGAATGTGGAATTCTTGAAGACCCCTGGAACGAGCCGCCTTCCGACGCCTATACTCTGACCTGTGACCCCTGGGATGCGCCCGATGATCCGGAATTCGTGGAAATCGCTTTCAGCAAAGGAGTGCCAGTTGCCCTTGACGGATTGAAAATGGACGGTCCGGCCCTTATCGAGGCCCTCAATGTAAAAGCGGGCAAACACGGAGTGGGAAGGATCGATATGCTCGAGGACCGTCTCGTGGGCTTCAAAAGCAGGGAAGTTTACGAATGCCCGGCAGCAATAACACTCATTTCTGCACACCGGGCTCTCGAGACCCTCACCCTTGACAAAAAGGTCATCGCTGCGAAAAAGGAACTCGAGGTAAAATTCAGCGAGCTGGCGTACGAAGGGTACTGGTTCTCACCGCTTAAGGACGCCATCAACTCATTCATCGAGACAACCCAGGAATATGTAACGGGGATCGTCAAGGTGCGGCTCTATAAGGGACAGGCGGTGGTGCGGGGCATGAAATCCGTGGATTCGATTTACAGCCATAACCTTGCCACGTATTCAGAGGGAGATGCTTTCGACCACAGCGCTGCGGTCGGTTTCATCAAGATCTGGGGACTGCCGATCAAAACATGGCGCCAGGTGCACGAGTCAAAGGAAGCCATCGAGATTCCCGCCCAGTAAGCCGCAGGCTTTCCGAATATATGATCCAGGGGCCCTTCCGGGCCCCTGGAATTTTTCTGTAGAAAGACCGGTTCAGGGCCGCAGCGCGTTCTCAGGAACGACTGGAAGGCCGGCCAGTTCTTTTCTTGAGGAA
>JAAYJB010000126.1 GCA_012523155.1 Synergistaceae bacterium
ACCACTTGAATCCCACAGGGACTTCGAAACATTTCCTTCCCACAGACGAAGCCACCCTGTCGATCAGGGAGCTGGAGACCAGTGTTTTGCCTACTGCGGCGTCCGGGCTCCAGCCAGGCCGGTGTGTAAACAGGTAGTCCACCGCCACGGCAAGGTACCCGTTTGGGGGAAGCAGTCCGCGATCGGGAACAACTATTCCGTGGCGGTCGAAGTCCGTATCGTTTCCGAAGGCAACGTCGTACCTGTCCTTGAGCCCAACCAGCCCGGCCATGGCCCAGGGTGAGGAGCAGTCCATGCGGATCTTCCCGTCCCAGTCCACCGACATGAACGAGAACGTAGGGTCGACCGTCGGGTTCACCACATCCAGATTCAGGCCGTAGCGGGATGCGATAACGTCCCAGTAGGCAACGCCGGAACCGCCCATGGGGTCCGCACCGATGGATATCCCCGATCCGGCTACTGCCTCCAGGTCAAGGATATTCTCGAGATCGTCAACGTAGGGACGGATATAATCGTGCTTTCTCACCGATGCCGACGCGAAGGCCCTGTCGAAGGGAATGCGCTTCACACCAGCACCTCCTGCCTTCAGGATCTCGTTCGCCCGTGCCTGGATGGCATCAGTCATCTCCGGATCGGCCGGCCCCCCTGACGGCGGATTATACTTGAATCCCCCGTCCTCGGGAGGATTATGGGAAGGGGTTATCACCACCCCGTCAGCTGATCCCGTCTCCCTGCCCCGGTTCCAGCCCAGTATGGCGTGGGATATGACCGGCGTCGGGGTATATCCTCCTCCCTGCTGGACAACAGTCTCCACTCCATTTGCCGCAAAGACCTCGAGTGCCGACCGGAAAGCCGGTTCAGACAGGGCGTGGGTGTCCATGCCGAGGAACAGGGGCCCTGTTGTCCCCCTGGATGCGCGGAACTCGGCGATGGCCTGGGAGACCGCCAGTATGTGGGCCTCGTTGAACGATCCCTTCAGCGACGACCCCCTGTGCCCCGACGTTCCGAAGGAGACGAGCTGCAGTGGATCGGAAGGGTCGGGCGCCTGGGTGTAATATGCCGACACGAGCCGCGGAATATTCGCGAGCATTGTATGGGGGGGCCGTTTTCCTGCCAGTTCCGAAATACTCATCATGAGCCTCCTAGACCTCGAAAAACGTGTCAGGACGGTATGAGAATTCGATGTACTCCGCCGCTTCCCGTGCGAAATCAGGGCTAAAGAGCAGCGAGAGAAGGCACAGGGAAAGATCGATCCCCGAGCTGACTCCGCCCGCAGTGAGGACTCTGCCGTCCTTTACCACTTTTTTCGCCGTCACCTTCACGCCTTCATGAGAGTCCAGCTCGTCGAAAAACTTGTGATGGGTCGTGGCAGCCTTTCCCTTCAGGATACCGGCCTCCGCCGCAAGGAACGCACCCGTGCACACCGTTCCGATAAAACGCACCTGCTCGTACCTCTCCCTCACAAAAGAAGTCACCCGTTTATCCTTCACCGCGATCCGCCTCCCGGGCCCGCCGGGAAGAACGAGCACATCCAGGGGAGGACACGATTCCGCAGACCCGTCGGGCAGAAACCTGAGGCCGTTCGCCGCCTTGATGGGTCCATCCTGAAAGGCTACGGTCATCACCGAGATGCTTCCGGGCTCCACCGCATTGGCCGCATAGAGTGTTTCAAAGGGGCCGACGAAATCCAGCTCCTCCACATCGGGATAGACGAGAATTCCTGCCTGTATCATGGTAAATCCCCCTTTCTTCGTATTTCTTCATCCCCACTCCGGGATCGTTTCCGGGATCACTTTTTGATGAAGGTTCCGCTGTCCAGGTCCCGAAAGGCCTGGTCCAGCTCTTCCTTTGTATTCATCACTATGGGACCGCCCCACGCCACGGGCTCGTTCAGGGGCATTCCCTCAAGGTACAGGAACCGGATCCCCCCTTCCGCCGCATCGACGGAAAAGGTCTCCCCTTTCGAAAAAAGGACGGCGTTCTTCTCCCGTATCGGGCTGCCGCCGGCCGGGCCGAAAACTCCTTCCCCCTGTACGATATAGACGAAAACCGTTGCTTCGGGTGCTGTCTCCGCGGTCCACCTTCCGCCCCCCGCAACAGAGACGTCAAAATACCGCGGCTCCACGTACTCCCCCTTCATTGCCCCTTCAATTCCCCTGTACGTTCCCGATATCACCCTGATCTCGCATCCGTCTTCATTATGCCGGGGAATACGGTCACTTACAAGATCATTGTACTTCGGGGGGCACAACTTGTCCTTCGCCGGAAGGTTGAGCCAGAGCTGTGCACCGAGCAGCCTTCCGGACGGCTTCGGCATCTCCTGGTGGATGATCCCTGAGCCGGCGGTCATCCACTGGCAGTCGCCGTCCCCTATGATGCCCCTGTTCCCCAGGCTGTCCCCGTGATCGATCCTGCCGCTGATAAGATAGGTGATCGTCTCGATCCCCCTGTGGGGATGCCAGGGGAAGCCCTTTACGTAATCCGCGGGATCGGTGGAATCGAAGGCATCGAGCATCAGGAAGGGGTCGAAGTCCTCCACGTCGCGGTGTCCGAAGACCCGCACGAGGCTTACCCCAGCTCCGTCAGTAGTCCTCCGTCCGGAGACCGTTTTCATGGGCTTTCTTATATTCTCCATTTTTTTAGCTCCCTTCTTCTGCTCTCTACTGAGTTATACTATTCAAGAGAGAGAAGAAGGTCAAGCCCCGAGTGAACCGGGAACAAGGAGGGCACTCAGTAAAAATACGTACTCTCCGGGGGTAATTTATTACAATGAAGTTCAAGAGGGGTATATGCTAGTCTTTCCTCACCATTGAGAAGGAGGAGATAGGGAATGTTCGGGTGGAAACAGGTTCGCTATGCTGTCATGTTCGGTTTTCTGGCGTTTATAACGTGGGTGGGATACCAGCACCAGGTGCTGGGAGGAGGTCCGGGCGGCGTTCCAACGGTGGATGCCCTCTGTCCGTTCGGAGGACTGGAGAGCATCTACAGCTGGCTCAGTTCCGGAACATGGCTCCGCAGGGTAGCTCCGAGCGCACTCATCTTATTCGGCGCCGTGATTGCCATGACGCTGCTCTTTGGCCGCGTGTTCTGCGGCTGGATCTGCCCCCTCGGCACTATCGGGGAGATCTCGGCGGGAATCGGCCGCAAGCTTGGCATAAAGCGGGTAGAGCTTTCCGGATCGCTCGACAGAACGCTCAAGATGCTGAAATACATCATCCTGGTCGTCATCCTTTATTACACGTGGACCTTGGGAACACTGGCATGGCGTGATTACGATCCCTGGGCAGCCTGGATGCACCTCGCCGCAGGCTGGGACGAGATCGTTGGAACTCCGTGGGCATTCGCTGTTCTCTTCGGACTTGTCATCGGCGCAGGACTTTTCATCGAACGGTTCTGGTGCCGGTATCTCTGTCCCCTGGGCGCGACCCTTGGAATTCTTCAGAAGTTCAGCCTGACGAAAGTCTCCAGGAATGGAGAAACCTGCATCAAGTGCAGCAAATGCACCCGTTCATGCCCCATGGGGCTGGCCCCCATGGAAGTGGAAAAGGTCACCGATGCCGACTGTATAGCATGCGGCCGGTGCACCGAAAGCTGCCCCGTTGAAAAAACGCTCTTTTTCTCATTCGCAGGCAAAAAAACCCTTTCCGCCCTTCTCGTGGGAATGCTGGGTGTGGCGCTGTTCTTCGGCGCATACGGCACCGCAAAGGTTACAGGGTACTGGCAGACCTTCGCCTCAACCTCGGTCGAGGCTCTCAAGGATCCGGTGGAAGGTATTTTCGGATGGATGAACATCGATGAAGTGGCGCAGCAGGTAAAGCTCTCTCCCGAAAAAGTCCTCGAGATAGCCAAATTCCCGGCGGATACACCGAGGAACGTGTCCATAAAGAAGATAGAGGGCGTGAACGACGAGGTACTGAAAGAGGACATCAAGGCGTACTTCATCGCAAACCCGGCCGAAGCGCCGAAACCGGTGAAGGAGGTCCCGGAGAACCCTGATGAACTGAAGGGAAGCTTCACCCTTGAGGACGT
>JAAYJB010000127.1 GCA_012523155.1 Synergistaceae bacterium
AGGAAGGACGTGGACGCTTTCGTAGTTTCTCCGTCCCGTGGAAAAACAAAGGCGAGCCCGACGGCTGAAAAAATGGCAGCTGATCTTGGTGTGGACATCACCGGACTCGAAAAGCAGGGCAGGGTCATGAAAGCTGATGTAGCAACCGCTGCCTCTCAGGCGAAGCCTTTCCCGGGGGCTGAAGATGTACGGATCCCTCTTACCCGGATGCGGAAAATAATCGCAGAAAGGATGTGTCTGAGCAGAGCGACGATTCCTTCAGTGACTTATAACATGGAGGCAGATTTCACTGCTCTCATGGAATTCAGGGAGAAAATCAAGGCTGAAGGAGCGAAAAAAGGCGTCAAAATCTCCTACAACCATATTCTCATGAAGATCTGTGCAGCCGCTGTGAAGGAAGTGCCCCTGGCCAATGCGTCCTTCGACGGTGATGCCATTGTTCTTCACGGGAACGTAAATATGGGTATAGCCGTTTCCGTGGACGGCGGTCTTCTTGTTCCAAACGTGAAAGCGGTCCAGGCGAAAACCCTGCTGGAGGTCGCATTGGAGACGGAGCACCTCGTTGAACAGGCCAGGTCCGGTAAACTGGGGCTCGAGGACATGCAGGGAGGAACATTTACCCTGACAAACCTCGGCATGTTCGGTATGCAAAGCTTCTCACCCATCGTAAATCCTCCCGAGGCATGTATCCTCGGTGTGAATGCCATAGTCGAGAAGCCTGCGGCAGTGAACGGATCTGTTGTTATCCGCCCGATGTCAGTGCTATCCCTGGTTGCAGACCATCGCATTCTCGATGGTGCGGAAGCGGCACGTTTCCTCGCGCGCATAAGGGAAATGGTCGAAAATCCCTGGCTCCTCCTCTTGTAGAGAGGCCTGGGAAGAGAAATGCATTTCCGGCGGGCTGGTTTTTGTCCCGCCGGTTTTTTATTGAAAGGACGGGAGGTTTGAAATAATGGCTGTTGTGACGATGCCCAAACTGGGCCTGACGATGAACGAAGGGACTGTATCCGAATGGCGGAAAAAAGTGGGTGACCCCGTGGAGAAGGGTGAAATTCTTCTGATCGTTGCCACGGACAAACTCACTTTCGAAGTGGAGGCAGGTGAATCGGGAATTCTTTCAGAGATCATTGTGAAGCAGGGGGAATCGGCAGTGGTATCGGCTCCACTCGCCCGGATCGGAGACGGACAGGACCTGGTGCCGGAATCGGGAGCGAAACCGGATAGCCATGCCGTGGAGAAGGATTCCGATCAGCATGGCCTGCCCGAAGCGGCTTCCTCTGCAGGAAGGAAAAGGGTTGCTGTAATCGGGGGAGGCCCGGGGGGGTATGTTGCTGCAATTCGTGCGGCCCAGCTCGGAGCGGAAGTTACCCTCATAGAAAAAAACGCCCTCGGAGGAGTATGCCTTAATGTCGGCTGCATACCGACAAAAGTTCTCCTCCATACTGCTGAAGCCTATACCCTTGCCAAAGAGGGAGCCGCTATCGGGCTGAAAGCAGAGAATGTCTCCGTGGACTGGGACGAGCTCATGGCCAGGAAAAGGGCAGTGGTGGACACCCTTGTGGCAGGGGTGGGAACCCTCATGAACAGCAACGGCATCACGGTAGTCAGCGGGACGGCATCATTCATCTCTCCGGGGGAACTTTCGGTGGCGCTGAACGAGGGTGGGACTACAACGGTCCGGGCTGATTCCGTGATCATCTCTACGGGCTCGGAGCCCGTAGTGCCCCCGATACCTGGATTTGAACTTGAGGGGGTCATGACGAGCACCGAAGCGCTCTCCCTGGAGAAAATCCCCGAGTCTGTCGTTCTTGTAGGCGGAGGGGTTATCGGCATGGAGTTTGCCTCTCTTTTCTCCAGCTTCGGCGTGAAGGTTACCGTAGTGGAAATGCTGCCCGGGATACTTCCCATGCTTGACGGGGAGATCGTGGGTATCCTCAGGGGAGTGCTGGAGAGGAAAGGAGTTGTGTTCCATACTTCCTCAAAAGTTACCGGAGTGGAAAAGAAGGGGACAGGGTTTTCGGTTTCCGTGGAGACACCACGGGGAGCAATGATGCTTGAGGCGGAGAAAGTCCTCGTTTCTGTGGGCCGAAAGCCTGTGACGAATGGAGTCGGGCTTGAGAAAATCGGTCTCGCAATGGAACGGTCAAGAATCAAGACGGATAAAAAAATGGAAACGTCGGTAAAGGGAGTCTATGCAGTCGGTGACTGTACCTCTCCCATTATGCTCGCCCATGTCGCTTCCAGGGAGGGAGAAGTTGCCGCGGAGAATATAATGGGCCATAAAACCGAAATGGATTACAAAACAGTTCCCAACGCCGTGTATACGGCTCCCGAGATCGCATCCGTCGGGCTCACGGAAAAAGAAGCGGCAGAAAAAGGGTTCCGGGTCAAAATAGGGAGGTTTCCCTTCATGGCCAACGGCAAAAGCCTGATCATGAACGACACGGACGGTCTGGTGAAGTACGTGGTGGACGAAAAGTACGATGAGATCCTTGGAGTGCACATTATCGGTCCTCGGGCGACGGACCTTATCGTGGAAGGAGCTCTTGCCCTGAGGCTTGAAGCCACGGTGGACGAACTGGTCACTACGGTACATGCACACCCCACGGTAGGAGAAGCGCTTCTTGAAGGAGCCCTGGCTGTCAGGGGGCAATCAATTTCAATGCCGAAAAAAGCGTAGCTTTTATGAAAAGGAGCGGCCTGTTTCGTGACGCTGCGAAGAGGCCGCTCCTTTTTTATGGAAATGAATGGGAAGGAAGGTTTCTTTCAAGAGCGGAAAAATACAAAGAACTCACATGGCAAGGAATTCACAGAACTCCTCCCTGTCGACACCCCGGAAATACTCTTCAAGAGGGAAATCTGCGAGCCTTTTTTTGATGTCATCCGCCCTGTATGGGCACCCTGTGAACATTCTCTCAAGGGCCTCTCTGCTCTCGAGCCCGAAAAAGTCGCCGAAAAACCGTACCTGCCCGATCAGTCCCTTTTTTACGTCCAGAAGGGCTTCCACTTTTCCCCAGGGGAAACGC
>JAAYJB010000128.1 GCA_012523155.1 Synergistaceae bacterium
CGGAGGACTCCCCTTACTGCTGCTCCCTTCCGGGCCTGACAGGGTTCAGGGGCCTCCGCCGCACGGGACTGGATCCCCCGCAGGCAGCTGCTTTGCGTAAAGCCCGGAAATTATATCACAGGCTTCATGTTTATTCCAGAGAATCCTCCGGTAGCAGTCCGCAGTGAAACCTTCCTATTTCAGCCATTTGTCGAAGATCCTGTCAAGGTCTCCGCGGAGTTTGGCGTCATTCCATACAAAATTCATCACCCGGACAAAGTCGGGGTCATCCTTCTGGATGAAGAAGCCCATGAAGCTGATCTTCGTCAGGGGCTTATCGGCGAACGCCCCGTAGAGCCTCTCGTCCTTCCGTGAGTACACCACTGCCTCGTACACCTCGGTGATCATAACGTCACCCTTGCCCTCGGCGATCATGGCCGGTATCTCGGCGTTGCTCTGGTGTACAACTATCTTTGCCTTCTTAAAATTCGCGTTCACGAATTTCTCGTTCGTGCCGCCCGGATTCACGACAACTGTCGTCTCCGGTACATCCATTGCCTCCAGTGACGTGAATTTCTCCCTGTCCGCCTTTCGAACAAGGGCGACTTTCCCGTTGGGAGCGTACGGTGGCAGGAAATCCCCCTTCAGCATCCGTGCCAGGCTTCGGGTGATGCCGCCCATCGCAACGTCAAATTTGCCGGCTTGATAATCTTCCATCATTTTCGACCAGGTGGTTGGCACAAACTCCACGGAAACCCCCAGGTCCGAAGCAAGGAGTTCGGCAACGTCCACGTCGTGTCCATCGTATTTCCCGGAAGCCTTGTCCAGCATAGAGAACGGCCGGTAGTCTCCCGGAGTTCCGACCCGGAGAACTTTGGTTTCCATGATCCTGTCCAGGCGTTCGGCCGCAACTCCCTGTGCGGAAAAAGCAAGGACAAGGGCAAGGGCTGCAATTACATAAAGTGCACGTGACCATTTTTTGCGAAGAATCATCTCTCGTACCTCCTGTTATTTAGGGTTCTACTTCGTCAGCTTATTTTCCCACAGGCGGGGATCATCCGCACCCACTTCCTGGGGGACCAGGGCGCCCTGGAGGACCACAAAAGCGCCATCGTCCGCCCATTGGTTCTTTATGACCGGTGCCGGAGACCATATTGCCCCCTCCACGACGACCGTGTCCCCGATCTTCGGAACAGGATTTCCCCTCAGTTTGTCCACCAGGTACTGTACTGCGAGGGCAGCCCCATCATAGGCAGGCTGCTCTACGGCTCCGAGCATCTTTCCCTTCTTTATAAGATCGATCCCCTCCGGTCCGATGCAGATACCCGCGATCCCGTAATTGACCGGATCCAGACCGGCGGCCTCTATAGCCGCGACTGCCCCGGGGGCCATTACGTCAGGTGTCTGAACGTATATCCCCACGATTCTTTCCCCGAACCGGGTGATGAGATCCGAGGTGACGGCATGAGAATCCGTATTATTCCATTTGCCTTCGCCCTGTGCAACTTCAAGCTGGGGATACCTGGAAATGACAGAGTTGAACCCTTCAGTACAGGCATGGGTGAACATGTCGGCGTTATCCCCGACGATTTCCAGTACCACGCCCTTTGGGACAGTGCCGCCGTTCCTGCTCTTTATACCTTCGACGAACAGTTCCGCGGCTTTTGCGCTCGACTGGGCAAGATCGAAGGAAAGAAAGAAATCAACGACCCCGCCCTCCGGGGACGAATCCAGTGCCGCGACAGGTATATTTGCCTCGTTCAGTTTTCTGATCCCCGGCACCAGGGTCCTCAGGTCCACTGCCCCGCCCAGGATGAACGCATCGATCCCCTGGGTCATGTAGGTATCGATTATCTCCATGATCTTGATGGAATCCCCTTCTCCGTCTCGTATCATGATTTCGGTGCCCAGTTCCTTCGACTTGTCCTCCGCAGCTTTCATGAACGCCTGGATATAAGGCGCAGACGGAGCTTTAACTACCATGCCTATGGTCAGCTTCTTTTCTGCTCCGGCCGCCCCTGCCGCACACAATGCTGCAACCAGCAGCGCCACTGTAAAACAAAAGAACGGTCTCCTCATTTTTACTCCTCCTTCAGGATGATATAACGTTTTCAGTTTCTTCGTGCACTGAATGATGATGGAGCCTGCGAAGCTGGTCCTTTCTCAGCATGGAGCTCCGAAGGGCTGCCCTGAACCTGTCGACGAGGATCGCAAGGAATATGAGCGTCCCCTGGGCTGCGTGAATAAGTGTGACCTTCACACCGAGAAGGTTCAGCGCGTTTGAAAACATACCGAGCAGGATCGCACCTCCCAGCATTCCGAATGCAGACCCCTTTCCGCCTGACATGGATGTTCCTCCGAGAAGCGCACCTGCGAAGGCGAGGAGGGTCATTCCGCTGCCCATAGTGTTGGAGACCGAATCCTGACGTCCGGCGGTGAGCATGCCTGCCACGGCAGAAAGCACGCCTGCAGTCACAAAACCGAGAATGATCATTCGCCTCGTGTTGATGCCGGCGACATAGCTTGCCCTGGGGTTTCCGCCCGTCGCGAGGTAATTTCTTCCGAACACGGTATATTTCAGTAGGATATGAAATATGAAGTAGATCAAAAAAGTCACCGGAATTGCTGCGGGAAGATTTCCAAAAGCAGCGATCCGGGACTTTCCTATGAATGAATACACTGGATCGAGGGGAAATATGGACAGTGGGATGAGGAACAGTATGAGTCCTCTCAGGATTATTGAGACTGAAAGGGTCTGCATGAATGCGTTCATCCCGAGGGAAGCAATGCACACTCCGTTGAAAAGTCCGAGCAGTGCCCCGATAGCCAACGTGAGCGCAATGGCTGTCCAAGGGTTTCCCAGCACGCCCGGGAACCATTTCACCGCGGCAAGGATCGCCACGCCCGGGGCAAAGGCGAGGATGGCATCGATGGAGAGGTCAAGATGCCCGCTCATGAGAACGAATCCCTGCGCGAGGACCAGCATGCTCATGATCGTCGTATGGTACAGGATGTTGACCAGGTTGTTCCACGATGAAAAATTGGGGATCGCTAGCGCGCAGAGCACGAAAAACGCCGCCAGCATCAGCCAGATGATATTGTCCAGTAGAGCAAGTTTCAGCCTTAAACCGCCTGACATTCCGTTCCACCTCTCCGGTTCCGTATCCCGAAACCCTGCATATCAAGAAAGATCTTTTTTTCGTCGAACTGGTTTCTTGCATATTCCCGCACCACGACCCCATTCCGGAGGACCAGGATGCGGTCGCAGATATCCACAAGATCGTCAAGGCCGGGGGATGTGATTATGACTCCCGACCTGCTGCGGATCCGTCCGCCGATAATAGAAAGTATGGCCTGCTTGGCCCCGATGTCCACTCCCCTTGTCGGCTCGTCGAGAAGATAGATGTCCGGGGCGTTCGCCATAATTCTGCCGATAACCACCTTTTGCCTGTTTCCTCCCGAGAGCTCGTCCACGTCCTGGTGGATCGAAAAAGCTTTCAGCTGTACCTCCCGGAAAATTTCAGATGCGAGTCGGCTGCATTTTTCCAATGAAAGAAAGCCCCATTTTGCAAACCTGTCGATACTGTTGAGCACCAGATTGTCCCGTATGCTGAAAAAACGGAGAAGCCCCTCGGCATCCCGTTCTTCGGGGAGGTAGGCAATTCCCCGGGATAAGGCGAAACCTGGTGTTCCCGGGCGTATCGGCTGCCCCTTCAGGAAAAGGGTGCCCTCGTCCGCCGGTTCGATGCCTGCCAGGGCCTTCAGGATCTCTGTCCGGCCACTTCCCCTCAGTCCTGCGATCCCCAGTATCTCGCCCCTGTGAAGGGAAAAGGAAATATCCTCGAAAATCCCCCACCTGGAAAGCCCTTCAACACGGAGGAACTCTTCTCTATCTACAGGTGGAAGGCTGTCACTCCTTGCAGAAGAACGGGAAAACCCTTCCCCGATCACAAGCTCGGAAAGGGACTGATGGTCGA
>JAAYJB010000129.1 GCA_012523155.1 Synergistaceae bacterium
CCTGCGTTCTCCTCGAGCCATGAAAGAAAGTTCCAGTTCTCACCGATCCCGTATTTCACAGCTTCTGCAAGGCCCTGGCGGAAATCCTCCTCTTCCTGGGACCGGAGGCACTCCACGTCCGAAAAGACCCACTCCGCCGGATGAAATGCCCCCACAAGATTTTTCCCTTCCGGAAGATTAACGCCCGTCTTTCCCCCGATTGCACTGTCCACCTGAGCAAGAAGGGTGGTAGGGCACTGCAGCAGCCGTATCCCTCTCATCCACGTAGCTGCGGCGAAACCGGCAGCGTCACCCACAACACCTCCCCCCAGGGCCAGGATGATGCCGGAGCGGTCCACCTGCGATTTCGCAAGTGCCGAGTATATGGCTGACACCCGGGGGAGGCTTTTTCCTTCCTCCCCTATCGGCAGTGTAAATAAACCCTTTCTTTGTTCAAGGAAATCAGCGAAGAGAGGCCCGGTGATCTCGTCAGCCACGACGAACGGTGCCTCCGTTTTCCCCGTGAAGTCACTGATACGGAAAAGGAGACCTTTCCCAACAACGACTGTTGTGGGGAATTCCCCTGTTCGGAGTACGATTTCATTTTCCCCGACGGGTGGTTTTGCTGCGGTCATCTGGCCAGAGGGAGCGTCCATTGGGCCTCATCCTCCCGAAGTGCCTGCATGATCCGTCCTGCAGCGGACATGAGGCGGCCGAACTCGTCGAGATCTAGCGACTGCGGGCCGTCACAGAGAGCTGCCTCGGGGGAGCAGTGTACCTCTACGAGAAGGCCGTCGGCTCCTGCGGCAAGTGCCGCAAGGCTCATGGGAAGCACAAGATCCCTCCGCCCGGTAGCGTGGCTCGGATCCACCACTACCGGAAGATGTGTCATTGATTTCACCAGGGGGATGACGCTCAGATCGAGGGTGTTGCGGGTGTTCCTGTCGAAGCTTCGGATCCCCCGTTCACAGAGGATGACCCGTTCGTTTCCTCCGGCAAGGATGTATTCCGCGGCCTGGAGCCATTCTTCCACTGTCGCAGCCATTCCCCGCTTCAGAAGGACCGGCTTGCCGATTCTTCCGAGTGTCCGCAGCAGGCAGTAGTTCTGCATGTTCCGGGTCCCTACCTGCAGGATGTCAATGTGAGGGGCGACCCATTCTGCCTCCTCCGAAGACATGACCTCAGTAATAACCGGAAGGCCGGAGGCTTTTTTCGCCTCTTTGAGCATGGCGATTCCCTCGCTTCCCAGCCCCTGGAAGGCGTAGGGGTGAGATCTCGGCTTGAACGCACCTCCCCGAAGGATCCGGGCCCCTGCTTTCTTTACTCCCCGCGCGGTTTTCAGGAGCTGTTCCCTGCTCTCCACAGCGCAGGGGCCCGCCATTATCAAGGGAGCTTCACCGCACCCCAGGCGCACACCTGCGGAGATATCAACAGGACGGGACGGCCCGAATATTTCACGGCTTGCCAGCGGATAGCAGCATGACGTGTTTTTTACCATGCTCACTCCCGGAAGAGAGCTGAGAGAAGAGGAATCGAAGGTTTCTTTGCTGTCTGATGCCACAATATAGGACGTTTTCTGCCCCCGGACTACTTTAAAACTGCGGCCACCCCCTGTTATTGATTCGCAGATCCGCTCCATATCCATTCGTGTACTGTTTTCTGTCATTTCGACCACCATCATGATCCTCTTCCCCCTCTCGTTGTATTTTTCTGCATAAAAAA
>JAAYJB010000130.1 GCA_012523155.1 Synergistaceae bacterium
CACCTACAGGAACAAACAAAAGACAGGAGGCAGTCTCGTGAAAGAGCCCAGGACATAACCAAGGGTTCAGATCATCCTCGACGTCTTTTTCCTTTCATCGTCCCCTATTCCCTGCAAAGAACGTGAACCAACGGCCGGAAAGCACCTTGACAAAAAAACAAGGAGGTACGGAATGAGCGAAAGCACATCCCTGGCGCTGCTTCTGGAACTTGTCAGCAACCCGCTGATGATGAGCAACTACACCCTCTACACGGGAAACCCCGAAGACCTCGGCAGCATCGCGAAAGACGACCCTCAACTCGCCGAGTGGATCAGAGATCTCGGCCGGACCATGGAAGCAGCGCTGAAACACCTCAGGAAACACGGCGTTCCGGTGGACCACCTCACCTGCCTGGAAGTCATGGCTTCGGAGATGATGAACTGACCCGACACAAAATGGGAGGGGGCTGATTTCTCCCCTCCCTTTCACTTCAGTTGGAACTATTTCTGCTTTGCGGGCTTCTTGTTTTTTCGAAGGTGGATGTGTTCGCAAGAGTTTTTTGGTGGTTCATCGATCCTCATCTCCACGTATGGTCGGGAGTAAGAAACAACAATTTCTATAGCGCTATTTTTCAGGGTCGAAAGGCACTTTGCAGCTGACTTTTTACAGAGGTTCCTTAACAGTACCGGGAGAAACTTTTGAGCCTTCCCTTTTTATCTTCCGAAGTGCTCCCCCACAATCGAATTAAGCTGGGCAGCGATTACAGGAAATTCGCAATTCAGGTCGAGCGTCCTTACGCTGATTTTGTTGCCGCTCATGCGATATGAATTGTCCGGCTGGATTGTTTCATCGGTTTTAGCATACAGAAGCATTCCCGAGACCTTATGCGGTTTCTCTCCAAATTCAGAGTCTTTATTCTTTACGTATGTAAATATCTGATATAGGTTGCCGGAATGAAGCGTATGCACATCATAATGCAATTGCGTGGTATGGGAATAATACTTTGCGTCAATAATAAGCACTTCGTTTCCGCAGGAAAGTGTAATGTCACTCTGCATCACCGGGAGCATGGTGCCAATATCGTCATCCAATGCCCATGGAATCTGAGATGCACTCACACTTAATGCAGGAAACTCCTTGCTGTAGTATTCCAAAATAAACTTCTCATATAAACGGCACATCCTTTGCTCATCAAGAAAGGAGGCCAGTTTGTATTCACCCTGTTCCGTCGTCAAAAGCATTCCTTCCAGAATAAGCTGACAGATACTAACGAGCATACGATAAGTCTGATTATTTCGATGGAAACGAAGTGACGACCACCGGATTGATGCCGGTTCTAAGGTATCAACATTTGAGAAAAACAGCATTTCTTTTTTGAGAGTGTCCTTATACTCTGCATCGACTTTTGAATGACGGAGTAAAATCATAACCGTAGTTTTCAAGATTTGATTCAGAAGATTGTTTTCCGAAAGGTCATCGTAATCGCAAGAGAGTATTTGCTGCCGTGCGATCTTGTTTTTGATGGTGCCGGACATATCGATTTTCCCCCGCATGACAACCATATTCTCTCTGTTGTTCAAATACTCACGGTACAAACCTTGCTTCAACTGTTGACCGATGCCTTTTGCGAGGATTGCTGCAAAGAGGTTGTGCATGTTATCAAATTCCTCAGTCGCCACATCTTCAAAATTAGATTGATTCAATGTCGTAAAGGCATATGAAAGCATATAGTATATGTTTTTTATGAGAATGCTCTTGCTCTTAATCATAGAATACGCCACGCAAAATGTTCTCCCAATGCTGCAGCTTTCCGCTATCGTCAAACCAATACTCGCTCAGCACCGGCAGAATATCATAGTCAACAATGGAGTGCATCCAATCGTCCGAGCAGGAAACTTGCCCGCAGAAATAGCTGTGTCCAATACAGAACCCTTTCCCCAAAGATTTATCACGTGAGATTTCCTTGTTGAGTTCTTGAACCTGTTTAATAAGGTCATTAAACGTTTCGTTGTTCAACGAGTTTTGGTATTTTACAAAGCCGTCGGAATCAAATCCCGGCTCGATTTCAAAAAAGCTGAAGCGGCGGCGAAGCGCATAGTCAATCATGGCAAGACTGCGGTCGGCGGTATTCATCAAACCGATGATGTATATGTTCTTCGGCACCATGAATGACAGGCCGTTATACGCGAGAGTAATCCTTGTACCCCGGTAATCGGGCTCAATCAGCATGAGCAGCTCACCGAAGACCTTACTCAAATTACCCCGGTTGATTTCGTCGATGATAAAGAAGAAATCTTTATCCGGCTGGTTTGCAGCTTTTTGGCAAAAGCGGTAAAAGATGCCGTATTTCAATTCAAAGCCATCATTTACAGGTTTATACCCCATCATGAAATCTTCGTAAGAATAATTCTGGTGAAACTGGACGAATTCAACGCGGCTATCATCCACTTCTTCAATTATCGAGTATGCGAGGCGCCTTGCCGCGAAAGTTTTCCCCACACCGGGTGCGCCCTGCAAAATGATGTTCTTTTTTGTTTTCAGGACAGAAAGAAGCATATCATAGCGGCTCTCTGTCATATAAACCTCATTCAGAAAGTCCGTCTTGCCGTACTTTTCTCTTTTTTCTTCTTTAGGAAGAGGGTTTTCATCCCGAATCATGTCGATGAGAAATTCGTACTCATCCTTTGACAACTTAAACAGGCTGCCTTGGGGATTGATGAAATATTCCATTTCCTCCAGTTCGGAACAATTTTTCAGCGTTTTATAATCAATCGGCGAGGGAAGTCCCTCAATTTTTTCAAAATTGATTTTTTCACCGTCTTGTTCCGCACTGACCATGCAAATCGCAACAACTTGTTTAACGGGGCTCGATTCATACCCGATTATCATGTCTCCGGCTTTTGCATCCAGGAAATTTTGGAAAACACGGCGTTTATTGCCATTGTCATTGTAAAGTGTGTATGACTGTACTTCGCCAACCGCAATGTCAGAAAAACTCCAGATTTTCGGATTTGCATTCAGCCACCAGTAACCATGTCCCTCTTTACGCAGAGTTGGATCAGCATACAATTTCACTTGGCTTAGATCAACCATATCGAGGGCAGCCGATAACTCATCACGCAATTTCCAGATATAGATGCCAGGCTCATCCTTACCCGCATTGCGGCCAAGATACAAAATCGGCCACCAGCGAAAACTTTCTTCCTCTCTATCTATGACAGGGCAGCCGGTTTTTTCAGCAATACGACGCGCCAAAGCAGAAGAACCGCTGTTATAAAAGTTTTTAGTCTCACCGTATTTAATGGAGAGTTGGGTGCAAGTAGCCTGCTCACCGTGATCCTTCATGCGCTTCATGATTTCGAGGCTTCCAGCCGTAAACACATTTTGGTCATTAAGAAGTTCTACCCACTTTTCGACAGAAATGTTAGGCGTGTAATCTGTTGGGAACCAGTCATCATTTACTACGGGCGGAAAGCTGCGGCTGATGAAAAAACCGACATCGATTGTAAGTGTTCTGTATTCCGGATCTGGATAGCATTCCTCCGTTAGCTGGGATTTAAGCAGACGCAGGAGTTCTTCATCTTTCTTGATTTCCGCACACAGCTCATCATAAAAAC
>JAAYJB010000131.1 GCA_012523155.1 Synergistaceae bacterium
TCCCCCCAGCATGTCCATGGCAGCCTCCGGCACAAGGAAGACAGCCATGGCGTTGGCAGCGTATCCGGATCTCTGGTGACGGAGGACCGCGGCGATCCGTTTCAGCCTGCCTGACTCCTTCAGGGCTTTCAGCTGCTCCACCACTTCATCCTCGGAAATGCCGAGGCGACGGGCAAGCTCCAGGTACGGGTTTTCCCCCTGCGGAAGGCTGCCCTGCAGTTCTCTGACGAGTCTTTTATCCAGTTCATCCATACACATTCACTCCCGCTCCATGTCGAAGAACACCCGGAGCTTGAAATGCCTTGCCCGGGGAAACTCGTAAACGTGAATGAGCCCGAATCCTTCACTGAGGCGCTGCAGAAGAGCGTCCTTCTCTCCTTCACCGGCCGTGGAGAGAGTAAACCACATGTTCAGGAATCCCTTGCGCCTGTAGTTGTGGGTCACTCCGGGCACATCGTTCACGAACCGGGTCACGTCACCGAATATGTCTTCGGGGACCCTCATCCCGACAAGTGTGCTTGAGTACCCCATGCCTGCGGGATCGAATATGCCCCCTACCCGCCGGATGTACCCCGATGCGGTGAGCTCCCGCACTCTCTCCGTGATCTCGGACCTGGAAATACCCAGCTTCCCGGCGAGTATCCCGTAGGGGTCCTTTTCAAGGGGGAGTCCCTCCTGAAGCAGGTTCACGAGCTGCCTTCCGGCGGCATCAAGGGTCATCTCCGGAAACACCATGGCTCCTCCGCCATCAGGTTTCCGGTGTAATAGTATGCCCGGGCCCTGCACCCTCCGCAGATATCAATATATTCACACTTTCCGCAGCTCCCCTCGTAAGCTGAGAAGTCCCGCAGCTTCAAAAACACTTCGCTGTTCTTCCAGATTTCCTCAAAAGGTTCTTCTCTCACGTTCCCCGCTTTCACGGGCAGGTACGGGCACACGTGCACGTCCCCCTTCGGGAGGATGCAGCAGTAGGAGACACCGGCCAGGCACCCCCGTGAAAAACGCTGGGGGATCCCCAGTTCTTTCGCCATTGGCATAAACTGGGGGGCACATGTCGGTTTGAGTTCCATGGAGGTCTTTCCCTGCTTCTCCAGTATCTTCCGTATCATTGAAAAATACCCTTCCGACTTCAGTTCCTCCTCGGCCATGGAAAGAGCCCTCCCCGTGGGAACGAGGAAAAAGGGGTGCACCGCGTGGACGCCCATCTCCCCGTAGTAGTCCACCATGCGGTCGAACTGGTCCAGGTTCCTGTCGGTGAGCGTAAGGTTGATCTGCACCCGGAGCCCCGCCGCGAGTGCGTTCCGGATGCCCTGCTGGGCACTGTCGAAGGCCCCGGCGGCTCCGCGGAAGGTGTCATGGTATTCTCTATCCAGGCTGTCCACGCTTACCGCCGCTCCTTTGAGCCCGCACTCCGCGAGGCGCGCAGCGGTCTCTTCGGTGAGGAGGGTGCCGTTGGTCCCCATGGCAGGAACAAGCCCGGCGTCCCGTGCCGCCGAGACGAGCTCGAAGATGTCCTCCCGGAGAAGGGGTTCACCGCCGCTCAGGATCAGGAGGCGGAATCCCGCCCTTTTGATGGAGCCGATGAGTGCGATCCCTTCGGCGGTGGAGAGTTCACCCGAACGGTCGTTTCCCGGCCCCGATTCCCGGTAGCAGTGCCTGCAGAAAAGGTTGCACCTGCTTGTGGTGTTCCATGAAATGAGCATGTCCGTCCTCTCCCCTACAATCCTATTTCCTTGTCGGTAAGATAGCACCCCGGGTCGGGGGCCCAGAAATCCCCTGAGGCCAGCGCCCTGGCCCTCAGGTTCCCGTTGCACAGGTCAAGCCACCTGCAGCAGGCGCACCGCCCCGTGAGGTGCTTTTTCCTGTCCCGCACCGCTGCAAGAAGTTCGTCGCCCTCCCCGTGCCAGATCTCCCCGAAATCTTTCTCCCTCACGTTCCCGAGAATAACTGACCGGGTGAACTGGTCTATGGTCACGTTCCCCTCCCAGTCCACAGCACCGATGGCCATGCCTGAGCGGTTGCCGCCGCTTCGCGCGGCAAGGCGGAGTATCCTCTCAGCCAATTTTTCGTCCCTCCGGGCCATCGTGAGGTACAGGTAGATCCCGTCACAATGGTTGTCCACGGTGAGGATCTCCGTTCCCACACCCCTGGCGCCGAAATCCAGGGTTTTTTCGATGAGAAAATCCAGCGCTTCTCTCGTCTCTCCGGAGGAGAGATCCTCGTCCCCGATCTCCGTCCCCCTGCCGGAGGAGACGAGGTGATAGACGCACACCCGGGATATTTTTTCCTCCTCCACAAGCCGAAAGATGGCCGGAAGCTCCCTGAACGTGCTCTTGGTGAGGGAAAGGCGGAGTCCGGCCTTCTGTCCCGCCGCGTTGCAGTTCCGGAATCCCTCCAGGGTCCTTTCGAAGGCGCCCGCAGCACCACGGAAGGAGTCGTTCACATCCTGCAGGCCGTCGAGGCTGATGCCCGCATAGCTTACTCCAAGAGACCTGATTTTTTGGGCAGCCGGGAGATCCAGAAGGGTCCCGTTGGTGGAGAGCACGGTGCGAAGACCGAGGGAAGCGCTGTACTCCAGGAGCTCGAAGATATCGTGCCTCATTAGGGGTTCTCCCCCTGAGAAGAGGACCGCAGGAACATTCAGCCGGACAAGCGACCGGAGAAACGCCTTTCCCTCCTGGGTGGTGAGCTCGCGGGCGGCGGGCCCCGGCGTGGCGGAAGCGTAGCAGTGGCGGCATGCCAGGTTGCACGCCCTGGTGCAGTTCCATACCACCACGGGCCCCATACCCGGAGCCGCACCTGCGGCGTTGTTGCCTCCGCCTCCGGAATACCGGAGGCGGTCTCCGAAATGTTCGGTGTCAAGAAGCAGTTTTGTAAGGCTGATCATCGAATCCTCCCGGTAAAAATAATGGACGGGGCCGTACCCGGCACTCCGGGCGCGGCCCCTGGAAAACACGAAAAAAAGAGGCGCTATTTCACTTCGTCCAGTGAAATCCCGAGAGCGTCAGCGACCCCTTTTCCGTATGCAGGGTCCGCCTTAAGGCAGTTTCCGATATGGCGCACCTTGATCTCCTTCGGGGCGTCGCCCATGTTGCGGGCGGTGTTTTCGAAGAGGACCCTCTGCTGCGCCGGGCTCATAAGTCGGAAAAGCAGTCCCGGCTGTGTATAGTAATCATCGTCGTCCTCCCTGAAATTCCACTGCCATGCCGCTCCGGAAAGCGGAAGGGGAGGATCCTTGTACTCGGGCTGCTCCTGCCACTTGCCGTAGCTGTTGGGCTCGTAGCCTATGGTGCTTCCCGCGTTGGCGTCGACCCGCATCTGCCCGTCCCTGTGGTAGCTGTTCACCGGGCACCGAGGCGCGTTTACCGGGATCTGGTGGTGGTTCACGCCGAGGCGGTACCGCTGGGCGTCTCCGTAGGAGAACAGCCTTCCCTGGAGCATCTTATCAGGAGAGAAGCTTATCCCGGGCACAACGCTGGCAGGGTTGAAGGCCGACTGCTCCACGTCCCGGAAATAGTTCTCCGGGTTCCTGTTCAGCTCGAAGTACCCCACCTCGATCAGCGGGTAGTCCTTTTTATACCACACTTTCGTCAGGTCGAATGGGTTATAGGGCATATTGTTGGCCTGCTCCTCCGTCATGACCTGGATGAACATGGTCCACTTCGGGAAGTCGCCCCGCTCGATGGCCTCGTACAGGTCCCTCTGGTGGCTCTCCCGGCACTTGCCCACGATTGCCTCCGCTTCCTGGTCGGTGAGGTTCTTTATCCCCTGATGCGTATGGAAGTGGAACTTCACCCAGACTCTCTCGTCTGCGGCGTTGATCATGCTGAAAGTATGGCTGCCGAACCCGTGCATGTGGCGGTACGAGTAGGGGATGCCCCGGTCGCTCATGGTGATGGTCACCTGGTGGAGCGCCTCGGGAAGGGATGACCAGAAATCCCAGTTGTTCTTCGCGCTTCGCAGGTTGGTGCGGGGATCACGCTTCACCGCGTGGTTCAGGTCGGGAAACTTTAGGGGGTCCCTGAGGAAGAAGACGGGGGTGTTGTTGCCCACCAGGTCCCAGTTGCCCTCCTCGGTGTAGTACTTCATGGCGAAGCCGCGTATGTCCCGTTCAGCATCGGCGGCTCCCCGCTCCCCCGCCACCGTTGAGAAGCGGACGAACATCTCGGTCTTCTTGCCGATCTCGGAGAAGATCTTCGCCTTCGTGTATTTCGTGATGTCATGGGTCACAGTGAATTCACCAAAGGCTCCCGATCCCTTGGCGTGCATCCGTCTCTCGGGGATCACTTCCCGGTCGAAGTGGGCAAGCTTCTCAAGGAACCACACATCCTGAAGAAGCATGGGGCCCCTTGGCCCCGCCGTCACGGCGTTCTGGTTGTCAGGCACCGGCGCCCCGGTAACGCTGGTCAGTTTCTCCTTCTTCACTTCCTTCTCATTTCCGTTCATTACCCGCCCTCCTTCTATTGGGTCCAAAAAATCCTTCATGGGTGCTAGTCCAGGCGCCGCCCTCTTTCTGATAAAAATGAAAAGAAAAAAATATTTTTTATTCCCTGGGATCTGCCCAGGGGAAGTGTTCCGGAGGGCTTATTTTCACTCTGTTCTAGGTAACAACACTATCAATGTTCTAAATTTTACATAAAACA
>JAAYJB010000132.1 GCA_012523155.1 Synergistaceae bacterium
ACCTCGCTCTCCTGAAGGATCTCAACAGATGCGAGGTTGGCGGCCACGTCGGGGATGGTAAGGGCGCTGCTGAAAAGGTTCGGCCTGGCCTTCTGGCGGAGGTAGTCCACGAGGACCGCGCTTCCCGCCGCCATGCCGCCCATGACGCCGAATGCCTTGGACATGGTGCCGATCTCCACGTCCACCCGGCCGTGGAGGTGGAAGTGGTCAACGATGCCCCGGCCGCCCCGCCCCAGAACGCCTTCGCCGTGGGCGTCATCCACCGCCACGATCACCCCGTGTTTCTCGCACAGGTCCACGATCTCCGGAAGCTTCGCAATGTCGCCGTCCATGGAGAACACACCGTCGGTGATCAGGAGTTTTCTTCCCTTCACCGCACTGTTTTCCTCAAGTTTTTTCGCAAGATCGGCCATATCGGAATGCTCGTAACGGATCACCTTCGCTTTCGACAGCCTGCAGGCGTCGATGATGGAGGCATGGTTCAGGGAATCGCTGAAAATAAGGTCGTCGGCGCCTCCCGCCAGGGTGGGGATCACAGTGAGATTGGCGCAGAATCCCGACTGGATCACGATGGCTGCCTCCGCACCCTTGAAGGCGGCGAGTTTCTTTTCCAGTTCTATGTGGGGGCTCATGGTCCCTGCTATCGTTCTTACTGCACCCGGACCGACGCCGTACTTATCGGTGTATTCCTTCACCTTGGCGACCAGCCGGGGATCGTTGCAGAGGCCGAGGTAGTTGTTGGAGCAGAGGTTCAGGTATTTCTTCCCGTCAATATGGACCCAGGCTCCCTGGGGGCTTTCGAGAGTCCGGATCGTTCCGTAGAGTCCGGCCTGTTTCATGGCATCGAGTTCTTCCGAGAGAAACTTCATGGGAACCGCCATGGAGATCACTCCTTTGTAATATTGGGGTATGCTGCCTCAAGTATGGTTATGAAGGGCTCTTTCTGTCAATGGGGTATAATTTTCCTGTTTTTCATATATTTTAAGGTGGGATAATATATTGTTTTACCGAGAAACAGGAAGCAGAAGCCTGTTTTAAGGCTCCTGCTTCTTTTGAAAAAGAAAAAGTATTTTTTACCAGGGACCTACCATTTGCGGACCGAGCACAACTGTCGGAAGCCAGCAGGACAGGGCAGGAATATATGTTGTAAGGAGCAGAACAGGTATTCCCACAAAAATCAGGAACTTCATCATTATAGGTACCAGTTCCGCATACGAACACCCTGAAAGCCTTGACCCGACAAAAATTGACATGGCAAACGGCGGTGTGACGACGCCCAGTCCCACGTTCACAATGATTATGGCACCCAGGTGAACGAGATTCATCTCAAGCTGCTGCATGAGGGGAAGAATCAGGGGAACGCCGAGGATGAGTATGGGGGTTCCGTCCAGAAACATGCCGAGGATGAGGAAGAACACGTTCATGGCGAGGAGTATCAAGATCTTGCTGCTGAACATGCCGAGCATGAAGTTTGCAACCTGCTGTGCGGCTCCGACACGGATCAGGTAACGCGCAAGAACGGTCCCTCCGCCGATAAGCATTGTGATGACGCCGATCGACAGAATGGAAGTGAATGTCGCGGACCAGAATTTCTTCGCAGTGAGTTCCCTGTAAACGAAGACACCTATGAAGAAGCAGTATACAACTGCAATCGCGCCGGCTTCATTGGGAGTGCAGAATCCTCCATAGATTCCTACGAGGATGATTGCCGGGCATCCAAGAGCGGGAATGGCGACCCAGGT
>JAAYJB010000133.1 GCA_012523155.1 Synergistaceae bacterium
ACGGGCAGGTGACCATGATGAATATTCAGTGGACGGATGATCTCGCCATAGGGATTTCGGTAATCGACGAACAGCACAAGACCCTCATCAGCCGTGCCGCCTCTTTTTCGCGGGCCGTGGAGAGCGGAAACAAAAAACAGATGGAGGACACTGTGAATTACCTTATTGCCTATGCGGTGCAGCATTTCGGCGCTGAAGAACTCATCATGATACGAAACCGGTATGACCGCTTCAAGGAGCACCGGGACGAACACAGCTGGTTTATAAAGAAAGTGTTTGACGTTCATGCGAAGCTGACGGGAGGGGAAGGCATTTCCCGCCCCGACGCAGAAGAGTTCAGGGACATGCTCCTGAACTGGATGCTAGACCACATCGCGGTAAAGGACAAGCATATCGCCGAAACGCTGAACAGTTTCGGAGGCCCCCTCCGCTAGGTCCGGTTCCGGAGAACAGCTGCAGACTTCGCACCTCTCTCCCCCATCGGTCTCCCGCACTGCCAAACCATGCTCATGCATGAAAATCAAACGAACAGCGCACGTCTTCCGGCGTGCAGCTTTTCATCCGCGGAGGAATGTACAGAGTGAACAGTGATCGTCATCTTCTTGGAACACAACCGATAGGAAGGCTGCTTTTCCGCCTGTCCCTTCCCTCGGCAATCGGCATGATCGTCATGTCGTCGTACAATGTTGTGGATGCCATTTTTATCGGGCGCGGTGTAGGTTCCCTGGGCCTTGCCGCCGTCGCGGTCTGTTTCCCGCTGCAGCTGCTTGCCGGGGCCATGGCAGTGATGGCAGGGGCCGGCGGCGCTTCCATCATTTCCAGGAGCCTCGGCGCCGGCGATTTACCCCGTGCCCAAAAAGCTTTCGGGACAACCATCTCCTTCGCGACAGGAGTCGGGATCATCATTTCCATCCTGGGACTGCTTTTCCTGCCCCGGGTCCTCAGGCTCTTCGGGGCATCCCAGGCAATCCTGCCCCATGCCGAAGCCTACCTTTCAGTGATCTTTTTCGGCATTCCCTTCCAGATGTTCGGCATGGCGGGAAACCATTCGGTCAGGGCGGAGGGAAAGGCGAAGATATCCATGATCTCGCTGCTTATCTCGGCAATTCTGAACATGATCCTCGACCCCATCTTCATTTTCTGGTTCGGTTGGGGAATGAGGGGCGCCGCCGTTGCCACGGTGATATCCCAGATGACCATGTTCGCCTGGATCTTCAGCCACTTTTACAGGAGAAACAGCCTGCTGCATTTCACCGGGGAAAATCTCGTACCTGACATGAAAATCCTCCGGGAGATCATCGCCATAGGGGCCTCCGAATTCACCCGGATGGCCGCGGGCAGTCTTTCCATCGTGCTCATCAATGCGGCCCTCCTTCGGTGGGGGGGTGACATGCACGTGGCAATTTACGGCGTCATCAACAGGGCGCTTTCATTCTTTTTCATGCCCCTTCTCGGCATCGCCCAGGGCTTTCAGCCGATCCTCGGATACAACTACGGCGCCGGCAACCTCAAAAGGGCCAGGAAATCCATCTTTCTCGCCATGGGCTCAGCCACGGTCATCGCGATCCTCGGGTTTTCAGCTGCCCGATTTTTCCCCCGTGCGATCTTCGGGCTCTTTTCATCCGATGAAAACCTGATTTCCGAAGGAGTCCAGGCTCTCAGGCTGATTTCCAGCGCCTTTGTTCTCGTGGGGTTCCAGATCAACGGCTCAGCCATGTTTCAGGCACTGGGAAAAGCCAGGCCGGCTTTCATACTCTCTCTTTCCCGGCAGGTCCTTCTCCTGATCCCGCTGGTGCTCACCCTTCCCAACTTTTTCGGCACCGCGGGGGTCTGGATCTCGTTCCCCATCGCAGACAGCCTCGCCTTTTGTCTCACTCTCTACCTGTTCCTCAGGGAACTCAGGCGCATGCAGATCCTGGATTCGGAGTCAGCCTGACAGGTACCCTCTGAGAGGGATCACCGGTCAGCTTTTC
>JAAYJB010000019.1 GCA_012523155.1 Synergistaceae bacterium
CGCTGGCCGTCACGGGGATACTTTGCCGCAAGGGCTCTGAGCATGCCCTGGGGACCGCACGCCCATATTTCCGTATCACCCGGCAGTGTATCGGGAAGGCCTGAAAGTACGGTTCCTTTTGTTCCGACAGTGCCGTCGTCTGAATAAAGGGCAGTTCCCGGAAAGGCTTCCTTCAGCCATTCCGCAAACCCTTCCCATCCCCGACCCGATACACCCATGACGGTACCGGCAATTCTCGGGAGGCCCAGTTTTCTTGAGGCAAAAAGAAGAGGGGCCGCCCCCACCGATCCACCGGCGAGGATCACCTTTTCGGGAAGTGGCCTCTCTCCCCGCGAGGAAAAGAATCCCGTTCCGATGGGACCCCGTACCGTAATCGGGTCCCCCTGCCGTTTTAAAGCCATTAGGGCAGTTCCTCTTCCGACGATCCTGTACACCATCTTGAACACATCCCCTGCAGCATCGGCCACTGCGAGAGGTCGGCCAAGAAAAGGATCGTTCCCCGTTCCCGGCCGCACCATTACGAACTGCCCCGGTTCCGCTCCGGCAGCTATCTCTTCGCATTTGACCGCAAGCAGTCCTGAACCATCGCCGAGGGGACGATGCCCGAGGACCGTCGCCGCGTGATCCACCGGGATACTGCCGCCGCAGCTCATTCCGATTCCTTCAGCCCGTTCATGACGACACGCCCCTCCACCAGTGCCATAACAGGCCATCCCTGGAGCATTTCACCGTCCCAGGGGCAGATGCGCGCCTTGCTTTTCCACTGGTTCACGTCAACTCTTTTTATCGCTTCCAGATCAAGGACAGTAACGTCGGCCGGAGAACCTTCCTTCAGCTCTCCCAGGGAGCGCCACGGACGGGAGAGCAGCGCAGCAGGCCCCGAGGTAAAAAGCGAGAGAAGGCGCTCAAGGGGAACAGGTTTGCCCGTCTTGAGCCAGGTATCCAGGACTACCGCCACGGCGCACTCCAGGGAAGCGATGCCGCTCAGTGCCTCCTGGAAGGGTACGTCTTTATCGTCAACGTGATAGGGTGCATGGTCGGTGACTATTGCATCCACCGTTCCATCTGCAACGGCATCCCAAAGCGCCTTGACATCCTTTCGCGTCCTCAGAGGAGGATTCACCTTGTACGCCGAGGAATATCTGCTGACAAGCACATAGGTCTCGTCGAGAGAAAGGTGGTGCGGAGTCACATCACATGTAACGGAAAGTCCCTCTTTCTTCGCCTGCCGTATGGCATCCATGGCCAGCTCCGTGCTCACATGGGTAAAATGGATCGGGCTGTCCGTCTCACGGCTGAGGGCTATGCCGCGGTGGATGTCTATTACCTCGGCGGAAGCGGGCCATCCTTTCATGCCGCTCGCGGCGGAGACAGCACCCTCGTTCACCTGGGACTTTACCGTCAGGGACGGCTCCTCCGGGTGCTCCATTATTCGCACGCCAAGGTCCCTCGTATAAAGAAGGGCTGTCTTCAGCAATTTTGCGTCCGACACCGGGGCACCGTCATCAGTGAAAAAAACTGCCCCGGATTCGGCCATCAGGGAAAGTTCTGCAAGCTGTCTCCCCTGGCGCCCCCTGCTCACGCACCCCGACGGAAGCACTCTCGCCGCCCCGGCTCTCTTCCCCCGGGCTACCAGGTATTCCACGGTTACAGGATTATCCACCACGGGATCGGTATTGGGCATTGTCACGACCGTGGTAAACCCGCCCCCCGCAGCTGCCCGTGCTCCGCTCTCCGTGTTCTCGTGCCATTCGTAGCCGGGATCCCGAAAATGAACGTGAAGATCAATGAATCCGGGGCATACCAGCTTTCCTCCGAGATCGAAGACTTCGGCTCCATCCCCGGAAAGGTCTTTACCCCTGCCTGCGATCACCCCGTCCTTCAGGAGAAGATCTTCGGATGCCGTACCAATGCTTCTACCGTCGAAAATACGGGCATTTTTGAGCAGTATCATCTATCGTACACCTCCAAGGCAAAGGTAAAGCAGGGCCATTCGGACCGCGACACCGCTTCTGACCTGTTCCAGGATGACGCTCCGGGGACCGTCCGCCACGGACGATGCGATCTCCATTCCGCGGTTCATGGGTCCGGGATGCATCACCACAGCCCGGGGTGACGCAAGGGACACAAGGCTGTCCGTTGCCCCCCAGCGGCGATGGTACTCGTCAATGGATGGAATAAGGCCGTCTTCCTGCCTTTCCCGCTGCATCCTAAGGAAGTAGAGTATGTCCTTCCCGCTTGCAGCCTCGCGGGCGTCAGACACGTACTCGACACCAAGGGACGC
>JAAYJB010000134.1 GCA_012523155.1 Synergistaceae bacterium
CCCATGGAACTTTCCGACTTCCGGCAGCTGAAGGGCAGGAGTCTGGTCGAAATGACCGACAGCTTATTTCCCGGCCTTGATCCTGATCTCAGAACAGCTCTCCTTGGCCGGCTCGGGGAACTTCGGCCAGGGAAATAGCCTTTTTCAGGCAGAAAAAGCCGGTCCTTTCCGTCAACAGCGTAAAGGCCCGGCTTTTTTCTTGCTGTTTATTTTCCCATGACCAGCTCGGGAATGAAAAGGACCACCTCGGGGACGAATGTGATAAGCAGCAGCACCCCAACCATGGCTGTGTAAAAGGGCATCATAGCCTTAGCCGCCTTTTCGAGAGGAATTTTCCCTACGGCACAGCCGACGAAGAGAGCCGACCCCACCGGAGGTGTACACAGTCCGATACCGAGATTAAGCATCATCATGATGCCGAACTGGACAGGGTGCATTCCCAGGCTTCCCACCACCACCGGGAAGAGGATCGGGGTGGTTATAAGGATCAGGGGAGCCATGTCCATAATACAGCCGAGACCAAGGAGGAGCAGGTTGATGAGGAGCAGCAGGAGAACAGGGCTGTCGGTGATAGTGAGCAGTGCGTTTGTGGCGAGAGCAGGGATCTTCAGGTAGGAAAGCAGCCACCCGAAGGCCTTCGCTGCCGCGATGAGGCTCATCACCATGGCCAGGGTCTTCAGGGAGGAGTAGAGGATCTTGTTCATCCGCGACAGCGGGATCTCACGGTAGACGAAAAAAGTAACGAAAAAGGCGTAGACGCAGGCCACCGCCGCTGATTCGGTAGCGGTGAAGACACCGGAGATAACGCCCCCTAGGATGATTACTGCCGTGAAGATGCCGAGAACAGCTTCCCTCGAGATTCTGAGGGCTTCCTTCCAGGTACAGGGCTTCTCCTTGGGGTACCCTCTTCTCACCGCGATGATGTAGCTTATTATCATAAGGGCTATCCCGAGTATGACCCCGGGAACAAAACCGCCGAGGAAAAGGCGCCCCACTGAGACGCCGCCTGCCGCGAGGGAGTAGATGATCATGTTGTGGCTCGGAGGGATGATGATGCCCTGGCATGCGCTGGTGACGGTGACCGCCACGGAGTAATCGGCGTCGTATCCCTCCTTTTTCATCATGGGGATGAGGATGGTGCCGATGGAGGAGACGTCCGCCACCGCAGAACCTGAAATGCCGCCGAAGAACATGCTTGCCAGCACATTTACCTGGGCCAGCCCTCCCCGGACACGCCCAACGAGCAGGTTGGAAAAGGCGATGAGACGCCTGGAGATCCCTCCTTCCCCCATCATTTCCCCGGCGATGATAAAGAACGGTATGGCAAGCAGGGAGAAGGAGTTCACACCCTGGACCATCTGCTGCATAATGGCCATGAGCGGGATCTTCAGGTACATGGCCGTTATGATCGAGGAAACCGCCAGGGAGAATGTGATGGGGACCTTGATCACCAGGAACATCCCGAAGGAACCCAGGAGCAGCCAGGAGGCCAGAGTCGTGTCAGGCATCG
>JAAYJB010000135.1 GCA_012523155.1 Synergistaceae bacterium
CCGAGCATGTCGATCACTGCCGGACCCAGTAAGCCGTCGAGCTTTTTTTCGGAAACTGTGCAGGTGGCCGTAAGATGCAGAATGCCGTCGGAGTCGACCCGTTCCGCGGAATTTTTAACGGATGTGACGAGTCCCTGGGATTGCGAGAATACCCTGTCGCGCACCACCTCGAAATCCTTCATCTCGGTGATTCCCTGGACATACGCGCCTATTCCCTTTTCAAGGGCATCCCTGTAAAGCTGCCTTTTCGCTTCCTCCCGGGCGCGGGTCATGTTGCCGTCCACTACGGCCGCCAGGCCTTCCGCATCTACGGTTATTTCCGCTCCTGATGCGGCACAGCCGTAAAGAGAGAAAACAGTGATTACAATAAAAGCGAGATTCCGGAAAAAAAGTCGAAGCCTCATGGCGTCACCGTTTTACCACGGTTACCCTGCAGGCTGTCCGGAAGTCGAACGAGCTGGACCGGATCCTGGCGGCGTCGCTGTTTGATATGACGATGTCAACGTTCGCCGGTGAAATCGTCTTAACGGCTTTTGCCACTATGGGGGAGGATGCAATACGGGGCGCATCCTTCGCGTAGGCAAGGTTCGTTTGGTAGTCGCAGAGACCGGAGGCAAGGAACCGTTCCGAATCAACGAAATTCAGACCGTACACTTCTTTGCCGTTCTCATCGACGATGCGGAATATGAGTGCGGGAATGAGGGGAAGGTGGCGGGCATCCACGAGCAGGCCCGACGCGCTTCCGGCCTTGGGCTGACCGGAAGGTACGGTCTTTTTTCCGGGCTGTTTCGGAAGGGCGGGAAGGACTGCGGCCCGGACTTTTTCAAGTTTCACCCGTCCCTTGACGGTATAGACGGAACCGTCCCAGGAGCCTTCCTGGATCTCAACCGACTTGATCATTCCCTGTACTTCCGTCTTGACCACGTCCGAGGCCATAAAGTCGGTCATGGTCGTCTGTGAGTCGACTCTCACGCCCTGGATCGTCTCAAGGAGGTTCCGCTGCAGGTCGACGACGGCGCCCCTCCTTGCAAGCAGTTTTCCCTGGGCGGTGTTCTCCTTCCCTGCGGGGGCCACGGCCTGTCCCGTTGCCTCAACGTAGTCTTCGGTCCAGTTGATCCGCGCGAATTCTGATTCATCGACGACTTGTGCCTGGGGGGGAGGAGCGGATGGCTGACCCCCTGGAATGGTGCCCGGAGCAGGTGCGGAGGTTTCAAACGCCGGGCTTGCATCGACTGCCGGAACTGTGGGTGGTGTCGGAAAATCGGGAGGTTTCGGCGCAGCGTCTTCACCCGGAAGTTCATCGATCGGCGGAAGGAAAACCTCTTCCCCAATGGCGGGTGAAACGATAAGAAACAGCAGCAGGAAAACAAGAAGGCTCCTTTTGATGTATTGCATTACAATCCCCCCCTAATCCATAATGTTGAAGAATAGATATATTTCCCTTAATTCAATATAGAGCATATTTTAAAATTATTATATAATTATAAATCAGGAGGAAGCCGTTTACAACCGCAGAAAGTCCGTATTATTGCCTAAATGCAGTGTATCAGACTGTCAGTTTCCGTTCGTGAGACTGATCCCGTTTTTTCACAGCCGGGATCATCACAAACACAAAGAGGAACACATGTATTATACATTGCGCAGCACATATCGGGAGGTGAAATGTCATATGAAACGGATGGTCAGGGTGCTGTCGGTTGTTATGTGCCTGCTGTTTTTCTTTTCACCTGTTGCGGAGGCGGTTACTTTTACGAGTTCGGGTGGAAGTGCGGCACCTGTGAAAAAAACCGGAAATGGCGCGGCACCCCCGGGATCTGGCAGGAAAATTGGAACAGTGGCGAAACTCGACCTGCCGAAGAGCAAGAAAACCAGGCTGGCGGACAGTATTGAACTTGTTCGGCTCACGGGCATTCAGGCGAGCCTTGCGCTGAGGAATCTCGAAGAGCTTGACACAAGAGAAGCGACCGGGGAGGAGATGAAGGCCCGGCTGAACCACGCTATCGAGGCCTGCGACGCCCTTGAAAAGGCGGGAAAACGCCTGGAGGATTCAGTGAGGATCGTCAGGGTGGCCCTGAGGGGAGAGACAGGGCCGGAGAGTTTTTCTGCAGCCCTGGACGAGCTTTTTGAAGTCTTCCCGTTCCTCGTGGAGGTGCTCGCCGCTTCTCCGGCAATTGCTTTTGATACCCCGATGGACGAGATGGAATACCAGATGCAGGAGGTAGGAAAACAGCTGAACAAGGAGTTCGGCGCCGTTATGGACGGTTTTTCCAGGGCGGCACAGACGGTCCAGAATACGGCTTCCAGCATCGGCAGAGGGCTGAAGAATGCCGTGGGTTGGGTCGCCGATAAAGTCGCCGCAGGGCATCACAAGATCGGCAGCGTTATCGGCCAGAAAAACTGGGCCACGGCCATGGCGGGGACAAAGTTCGTCACGGCGGTCACCCTTGCGGGAGTGGGGCTCGTGGTTGTCATTTCCGCTCCCGCCGTTTCAGCGGCCGGGGCGGTCACGGCGGTGGCTGTCTACACGGCTGCGAATGTCGGGGCCTGCGTTTCCTTTGCCAGCGACATGAGCCAGATCCATGGGGGAAGAGGCGTGGGAGATGTCGAAACGGCGACGACCCGAATAAACCAGGCTACGTCTCTTATCGGAGTGGTGAGCGGTGACCCGAAGGAAATCACCCTGGCCGTTCTCGGAGCCACCGGGGACGAGATTGCCAATACGACAGGGGGAAGAACCCTTTCACCGGAGGAACTGGCCGGGTACCTGAACGCCCCCGACAGGCAGGCTTTCCTGGACAGCCTGAACGCACGGAGAGATTACCAGTCTCCTGCAGATACTGGAAGCGGCGGAGGCGAGGGAGGCAACGGGGGCAGCGGAGGGGGATGCAGCTGTCC
>JAAYJB010000136.1 GCA_012523155.1 Synergistaceae bacterium
CCCGCTCTCCGGAGAGGAATGATTTTTAAGATTTTCATGGCTCATGCCTTCGGCCCCCAAAAAAGTTTTCTTTCATATCGAAATGTATGATAATACAAATATCTCTTTTTTTAAACAGCATTTCCCGGATAAACAACACGGAGTTTTTCCTGTTGCCGCAGGTATTTCCCTTTCGATCAGGTATGCAATTTCCCTCTTGATTTTTGATGTGCTTTATGCAAGAATTCCATTATTCAATACCATTTCATCTGTGAAAGCCATCCTTGTATCCATTCCTTGAAAAAATGAACAAAGAGAGGTGAGCATTATGAATGTACGGCAATGTGTACGGGCAATGGCGGCCATGCTCCTGGTATTTCTGTCCTGCTTTCTTATTTTTCCTCAGGAGGGAGCAGCTTCACCTGTTTCAGGGGATGTGCAGTCACTCCCTGAGCTGCAGCAGCCGGCTGCTCCCGGTCCCTGGAACTGGGGAGATCCTGTTCCCGATACCGGGAGGGAATGGACGGTCATCGCCTATATGGACGGTGACAACAATCTCGAAAGCTTCGCTCTCAGCGACCTGAAGGAGATGGAAGCGGGACACCCGGGATCGGCTGTGGAGGTTATCGCCCTTCTCGACCGGGCAAAGGACTACAGCAAGGCCATTGGCGACTGGACGGGCACCCGGGCCTACCGGCTGAAAAAATCTGCGGGGGAGGAAACCATCAACTCAGAACTGCTTTTTGATTTCGGGGAACTGAACCTTGGCGACGGAGCCGTACTGGAGGCATTTCTCCGCGAAACGCTCAGAAAGTATCCCGCGAAAAAGACCGCTCTCTTCATGTGGGACCACGGCTCGGGATGGATCAATATGGCCAACGACGACGACGCTCCGGGAACGCAGCGTACGACCGATGAAATTACCCTCGACGAGTTTACCGCGGCCCTGAAAAGCACTGCCCCGCTTCTTCCGGGGGGGCAACTCGACCTCGTATTCTTCGACATGTGCCTCATGGGACAGGCGGAAACAGTCACCGCATGCGCTCCCTATGCAAAGTACATGGTGGGGGCGCCTCCGACCATACCCGGCGTGGGAATGGATTACGCCAAAGCCCTTCCCCTTTTCCGCGGAAACAACTCCACAGCGGACATTGCCGCCGAGCTCGTCCGCACAGGGGTCAGGGGATTCGGGGAGAACGGCAGAAAGGACGGGGCATATACAGCCTTCAACCTCTCGAAGGCGGACGAATTTCTCACGGCGTTTTCCGTTTTTTCCAATAAACTGGCTGAGAAAGTCCCCTCCGAATGGGCAAACATCACCCGGACTATCTTTTACTCCCAGAATTACGGAGGAAGGGGAGATTATCTTCGCGAGAAGAATTCCCTTTCCAGTATCGATCTCAGGGACTGGCTCTCAAGGCTCCGCAAAATCATGAAATCGCCTCCGTCCGCAGAGATAGAGAAACTCGAAAAGGCGCTCGGAAGCCTTATAATAGCTGCCGAAAAAGGCCCGATGCTCACCTTCAGCAGGGGTATCTCCATCTATGTCCCCCTGAGGGAGAACAATATGAGAAGCGAATATGCGGGCCTCGAATTCAACCGGAGGACAGGGTGGATCTCAACGCTCTCCGCCCTCTACGGAAAACAGAAGGAAGAGGGAATGGTCCCTCCCCGGGTGGTTTCCATCGATTTCGGAACTCCGAAAGTCCGCGCCGGCGTTGCCCTGCCCAAAACAGGCGCAGATTACGACCTTCTTCCGCTGAACGAGGTCACCCCCCTTTCAGCAAACCTTCCACGGAGCAGCTACGTGAAATTGATCTTCGAGGACAGGGCCATCCTTTGGGGATACGCGGGATTCGCCTACGCCGACGGTCCCCAGGGAGAGTACACAATAGTTTCAGACGCGGTCCTGCTCGACGAGAGACTCGATCCCGAGGGCAGCCAGAAAAAATGGGAAGAAGCTGCCGATATCTCCGACGCCATGACCCCCGTTTTCCGTGACGGAAGAAACGAGCTCCTCTACCAGGTGGGGGCGCTGATCCACCTCCTTTCCAACGGACAGAAAAGCATCCTGATCACCGCCCGCTTCAGGGACGTCTCCGACCTGATGCATTTCACCATCGACGGAACCTATTCCGATCCGCAGACACGGGGAGAAGTCCCCGTCGAACTTATAGTCGACACCCAATCCTACAGCATCGTCGCCATGACGTCCTTCGTTGCCACCGAAAACGGAATGGCCATTTCGGACATTTCGCCCAGGCCGGAAGGGATATTCCGCCCCTCGCTGCTGAAATTCGGCAGCGACGGAAACCTGAGGGTCGTATCCGGCGAGGGGATCCAGTGGGGTGAAGGTCTCGACGTGATCCTGGAGATGATGCCGGCCGGGAAAACACTCCGCATCCTTGGCCAGGCCGAGTCCATAGGCGGAGCCGGTGCGACTCTCGTCAGCCCTCCCATGACCATAGCCGAAAATCCCGAGATAACCCCCCGGCTCGAGGAGACCCGCAGAACCGGGGCAGGCAGGCTCCCGGGCAAATACGCGACCTTCGGATCGGTCGCGCAGAGGAACGGGCAGGGGCCAATACTCGCGCCTGCGGGAAATGTGCTTGAAATAGGCCAGCCGGGAAAAATGGGCAAAAACGTATTCCCCGTACGTTCCCGGCTCGGAGACCAGCAGGCGGTCGAATTCGTCCTCCTCTGGGAACCGAGAGGCCTGCCCATCCTCACGGCTTATGGAAAGGATGAAAAAAGCGGGGAATACGTTCCTTCGGAGCGGAGGTTCGCTGTTGTCCAGACCGAGGGGAACAGTTACCTCTGGACGACCTTCGATGCCTACACTATGAGCAAAACGCTGATGATGCCTCTCGATGACCTGAACTTCCCGCCTGCCTTCATGGAAGGGTCCTGGAAGGGCAACGACGGCAGTTCTCTGGAACTGGGCAGGGGGAGTGCTGTCTATATTTCAGAAAAAGGCGCCAGGATGCAGGGAAACCCTTCCGTCAGGGATAACATGCTCACAATAACACCCCGGTCAGGAACACCCGTGTCGCTGTTCTTCGGATTCAACCAGCAGTCAGACGCCATGGTCGCAACGTTTCTGGACACTGAGACGGCAGTGATCTACAGCCGGACATCCGTGCCCTCCCCCCAGCCGACACCCCAGCCTATGCCCCAACCCATGCCCCAACCCATGCCGCAGCCCATGCCCCAGCCCATGCCACAGCCCATGCCCCAGCCCATGCCACAGCCCATGCCCCAGCCTATGCCCCAGCCTCAATATCAGGTGAACCTCACGGGTGTCTGGGGGACATACATGAATGGACAGCCCGTGATCATGCAGATCTACGGCAACCAGTACCAGGCATGGATGAACGGCATGCTCTTCGAGGCGGGGTATTTCCAGGTCCAGGGAAATATTCTGCAGGGGCAGACAACTACAGGAGAGGTTTTTTCACGATATCTCTACGTGGATCCCTCTGGAATGGTTTTCAATCTCACTGACCCGTACACCGGAATTTCGGTCACCTACCAGAGGATGCAGTAGCACCGGCAGTTTTTGAACCGCCTGCCCGGAAAAAGAAGAGGGGGACAGAAAATTCCTGTCCCCCTCTTCTTTTTTCCGGTTTCCGTTTCCTGTCAGTACTTGATCATTCTCGGGAGCGCCTTGGCCTGCTCGATCCACCCCTTTACCTGTTTTTCCGAGGGGAGCTGGCGGACGAGCTTTTTTTCCGCGTTGACCTCCGTTATCTTCTTGTGCAGGTTGTCCGCCTTCCGCTTTGAGAGCTCGGGAACCGTATCCACACCTGCGGCCTCGAGAAGGTCGGCGTACTGGCCTCCAACTCCCTTCACCCGGAAAAGATCGACGTGGTTCACCCACTCGAGGAGAAGGTGCGCCGGAACGTCCGATTTCTTCGCGAGTTCCTCCCGCCCTTTTTTCGTGGAACCCATTTCGAGGAGCATATCCGTGTTTTTGATCCCTGCGTCCTGGAGCTTCTTTGCGTATACCTGTCCGATGCCTTCAACTTTTTCGAGGTTCGCCATTTTCAATCTCCTTTCTGTAGTGTCTCGGGGGATAAAAACAGAAACAAACTGAAAATTATTTACTATACCTCAAATATACCGATTATCGGGAAGAAGTCAAGGTCAATATTTATTCGGTTATCAAACAGTACCGGGATGAAAGTCTTTGATGTCG
>JAAYJB010000137.1 GCA_012523155.1 Synergistaceae bacterium
CGAACTTTCCTCTCTGCTTTCACGATATGAGGAAGCGCTCTCGAACGAATCGGAAGACCTCGAAAACATTGAGGATCAACTTCTCTGCATAATGGAAAAAATATCCGAATCTGGATGGAATTGAATCATGTCAAAGAAAAAAACAAAATCGAAGCATCCCCCCGCATCCTTTGAAGTTCGCCTCCAGCGCTGCTGGGACAGGCAAGACTGGGCTGCTTTTGTATCGCTCTATGTAAGTTCGCCCAGGGAAAAAGCGGTGAATGCCCCTGCCGGGAGATACTTCGGCGCAGCTGTTTACAACTCCATGACAACGGCGCTTTTCACAGAGAAGAATGTGGAGAGCGCAACCTTGGCGGCTGAGACAATCCTGAAAGAAGAAATGCCTGCAGTGATGAGAAATTGCGCTCGGACCGTCCTTGATTTCCAGCGACTGCAAAATCAAGGTTTTGCCCCGCTCGAACAGCTCGAAAAAGGCAAAAAAATGCCGCCGCCCTATGATCGGCTGAGACATGAAATGGAGTCCCTTGTGAACGAGCACCTGAAGGAGTGCAAGAACGGACCTGCCTCGTTGCTTGAAACACTCTCCAGGCAGTACGCCGGCCTTCCTGAAGCAAAGAACTCTGTCCGCTTCAACTCATGCTGCAAAACTGCGGAAGAGCTTCGAAAAGCAACGGAATCCCTCCCATGCGCAGGGATTTTCGCGAACATCGCCGTTCTTTTTGGCATCATCCGCGATATTCACTCCTCTGGGCACCCTTTTCGTGAAGCCTGTGCCGTCTTCATGGATGAACGACTCGGATTGATGTCACTGAAACAGGGACATCCTTTGGTCTTCAGTCTGTGGGAGTACCTCTGCCGTGCTGGAGGCACCAGATACGGCAAGGAATGGGAGGCGCAGGCGCGGGCCATACAAGGAATGTTTCTATGCGGCCAGAAGGATGCAGTGCCTTCGAGGATAAAACTCCAGATGGCGGAAATGATAACCGGCCTGGACGCCTATGAAGACTGGGAAGCGGAAAAAACCGAGACAGCCGGCTTCCTCATGGAGAACCCATCTCTATGGGATCCGCTGGAGGCCTACTTCCTCGACTTGATGACCATCCTCTCGACATATGGACTTGGTAAGTATTGGGGGCTCGATCCTGCCGGGGCAGTCATTATTTTTGAGCGCATCGTCCGGAACGGAAGAAAACTTCGTCCGGAAGCACCGCTGCCTCCCATTCTTCTAAAGCATCTCCTCCATCTTTTGCCCGATTTCCCTCTCTCTTCACTCCGCGATCTGCTGCGCCTCGGTTTTCCGGTTAAAGAACTGCCTGCAATAATCGTCGCCCGCATGGCGTGTGAACCATGGTGGAACAGTTCGGTGATGGAACGGGAACTTGCGGACCGGCTTCCCCTTTCGTTTTCGCTGGTCGATAAAGTCCAGCTTGAAAAGGAAAACTTTCCCGGCAACCCCAAGATCCATGCTTTACAAAATCTCGAGAAAATACTGGATGATGAGTCCCTCCGAATATTTGCGGAATCATGGTTTTGGCAAATCATCATCAGATCGCACCGGGAGGGAATAGCCGGGAAAAAAACCGCATCGCGGCCATGGGCCGGACTGAACGCGGACATCCTTACGAAGTATCGGGACATGTTTCCGAAAGATTCACTGGTGTCCCGCTTCTGCTCACTCTGCTGCGGTACAAAGCGTTTTACATTGTCCTCCGATCCCGGACTAGTTGAAGAATTTTACAAAGGTTTTTCGAAACCGGTAACGATCAATCACTTCAAACTCTACGCATGGCTCCTCACCTGGCCTGAAACCACGATTCCCTTTTTGCATCGCCTGGGCGAACTTACATACTCTTTCTGCAAATCCCAAAAATATTGGGACGAAATATATGAGAGCGTGGCTTCCATAGAGAACAAGGCACGCAGAGAACTTATCGCCCGGGATATTGTAACGATATGGACTATAATCGATACTTCCGGGAAAAAAGACCCCTACCGGGAAAAGGTAATTGGTTATTTGTGGAAGCTCTGAAGCTTATTTTTGAAAATTTCCCCATATCCACAGGTCATCCTCGTCTATAAAACGATGCAGTAAATTGAGAAATGAATGAATAGCTCTGCTTTGAAAACCCGGCTTTCTTAAATTACAGATCGATCCGACTTCCTGGCGAATAAGCCGGATCGAGGCATGAGGACAGAAAAGAAAATTCACGTCCGACAAAGCAGGGGATATGAAAATTATATCTTTGCTGAGATAATA
>JAAYJB010000138.1 GCA_012523155.1 Synergistaceae bacterium
CCTCTTTTTTCAGCACCTGATCTCGGGGTTTATTTCATGCTCTTCCAGAGGCCGTGTGAGATAAGATCAGATTAAAAGGGGCGATGCAGATGTTCTCATTGAAGAAGGTCCTTCGGGAACTACCGCTGTTTTTCCTGGTTTTCATCATTCCCATGTCAGGTTGCTCATCTTCAACCAATTCAGTAACTCCTGACGAGGCCAGAGCCATTGCCGAGGAGGCGTATATTTTCGCTTTTCCCATGCTTGAGAATTACAGGGCAATGCAGGCGCAGGCGATCCTTCCCAAAATCTTTAACCGTTTCAGGCACACAACAAAACTGTCCGGCCCGGACGACACGGACGTCGTTCGTGAGAACAACGACACGCTTTACTCGGTGCTCTGGCTCGATCTCAGGGCGGAACCGGTCGTTGTAAGTGTCCCTCCAATAACAGACCGCTATTATACCTTCCAGCTTCTTGATTTGTACACTCACAATTTCGGCTATGTCGGCACTCGGGTCACCGGTACAGGTGCGAGGACCTTCGTCGTCGCCGGGCCGCACTGGGAAGGCGAAAAGCCTGACGGTGCTGACGATTTTTTCCGGTCTGAAAGCGAGTTTTTGCTGTGTCTGGTCCGAACAGGTGTAAACATAGACCTTCCGGGCGATTATGAAAAGGTCCTTGGGCTCCAAAAGCAGTACGCTGCAAAACCACTGAGTTCCTTCCTCGGCCTTCCGGCACCGGAGCCTTTTCCAATGGACATATTTCCGCCTTTCGACCAAGAGACCGCAGATTCCCCGGGTTTCATCACGTATTTCAATTTTCTTCTTGGCCGCCTCGAGATTCACCCTTCCGAGAAAGACCTCATTGAAAAGTTCGGGCGTATCGGAATAGGTCCTGATTTCCATTTTGACGAAAATGAACTATCGCCTGCTGTCCGATGGGCGATCCAGGAGGGTATCGACAGCGCCAGGGAACAGATCTGGGGATGCGACAATCTTTTGGGAGAGACAAAAAATTCATGGATCCTGTCAAAGCGAATATTCGGAAGCAGAGAACAGATGCAGGGGAAGTATCTCATCAGAGCAGGGGCAGCCAGAGTAGGGTTGTACGGGGTCGATCTGGAAGAAGCCTATTATCCGAGTTCGAAATTTACCCCGGACGGCATGACGTTAAACGCCCGGGAGAACAACTACGTGATCGACTTCCCGGCCGGCTCTCTCCCGCCCGTGAAGGAACTCGGCTTCTGGTCCATAACCATGTACAGCATGCCCGACCAGCGTATGGTCCATAACCCCATAAACAGGTATTCCATCGGGGACCGGACCCCGGGGCTGCGGTACGGAGAGGACGGATCACTGAAGATTTATCTTCGGAAGGATGTACCCGAAGAGGGAACTGAGAACTGGCTGCCGGCGCCCGATGGTCCGTTTTCGGTGACCATGCGGATGTACCTTCCGGAAGACGGGGCCCTTGATCCGCTGTACGCGCCGCCGCCTGTCATGAAGGTTGAATAAGGTCGTATTTCGAACATCTTCGATACCAAAATTTTTTCTGGGGGGAGATCAGATGAGAGGGAAATTCACTTTTCAGGAGGGGTACATCTATAAGATCCCGGCACATTTCGGCGGTGTACCTTTCTATCCGTGGAGTGTTGTCTACGGGGACATGACCTGCCTGAGCATGCAGTTCGAGACCGATCCCGAGGCTTTGCTCCGTATCATTCCCGAAGATTTTGAGCTTTTGCAGCCCCTGGTGAACGTGCAGTTCGCCAATTCACGGGAAGTGGACTGGATGTCCGGTGGGGAGTACCGGCTGGTCCAGTTGTCTGCCCCCGTGAAGTATATGGGCAATTCAGAGGGTTTGGTAGGGGAGTACGTGTTCATCATCTGGGAAAACAAGGCGTGCCCGATCCTGGGAGGACGTGAAGAGGACGGCATGCCGAAGATATTCGCCGACATCGCCATGGAGCGGCATACGGGGGATCACTGGTTCACCTCGGCCAGCTACGAGTGCAACACATTCCTGAAGCTTGACCTCGACAGGAAGGCTGAGCTAGGCGCAAATGAAATAGACGAAATGAACAGGAACGGAAAAGTGAACTACTTCGGGTGGCGTGTTCTGCCGAACCTCGGGAAGGGCGGTTCCGCAATCAGCCATGCCACTCTCTATCCCCAGGAGATGACCGTGAGCAGGGCATGGGCGGGGGAGGGATCCTGTACCTGGACGAAGCTTTCCCCGGAACTTCACCCGCTGCAGAGCGGTTACATAGCTACCCTTGCGGATCTTCCCGTCCGCAGGTACACCATGGCGTTCATGCTTAAGGGAGTCGCCAGACTCAACGTGGGAGATTCAAGAACACTGCCTTGACGGGAAAACGGAAAGGAGATGGAGCATAATGGGCGGTTATTTTGAGAACAAGGTTGCTGCTGTCACCGGTGCGGCCTCCGGAATCGGGCTCGAGATCTCGGAACAGGTCCTCTCTCGGGGCGGCCGGGCGGTGTTCATGGCTGACGTGAAGGAAGAGAACCTGACCAGGGAGTCTGAGCGGCTGAAGGAAAAATACCCCGGGAAAGTCTTTCCCGTCCTCACGGACGTCACAAAACTTGAACAGGTCCAAAAACTGATCGGCAGCGCGAAGGACCTCGAGGGCCGGCTTGATCTCGTATTCAATAATGCAGGGACCGGGGTGACATTGCCCACTGAGCAGATCACCTTCGAGATCTGGAGATTCGCCGTGGATCTGAATCTCATGGGGATCGTCTACGGAACATACAGCGCCATCCCCATAATGAGGGAGCAGGGGTTCGGCCATATCGTGAATGCGGGGTCAATTACGGGGCGGGTACCGGTACCGTACCAGGCAGTCTACGCAGCCACAAAGAGCGCCGTCATCTCCATGACGGAAAGCCTTCAATACGAGCTGGAGACAGAGGGGCTGCAGTTCAGCGTTTACTGCCCTGCGAACGTCCGGACACCGATCTTCGGAACCCTGACGCCACCTGCCGATTCCATCGGCGTGGATGAAGCTGTCGATTACATTTTTGGGGAGATGGAGAAAAAATCGGTGCTGATCATCCTTCCGGAGAGTGCACGCCAGTTTGACATCGCGTACAGGGAGCACAAGGAAATGTTCGAAAAACTTGTACG
>JAAYJB010000020.1 GCA_012523155.1 Synergistaceae bacterium
ATGGTGGCAGTCAACAGGCCCGGCTATTCCCCCAGGAAACTGGAGAATCTTCCCGCGGAAATACGCCAGGCGATCATTCCACTTGAAATCCCTCTTCTTTCGATTTCAAGCACGGAAATCCGCCAAAGGATAGAGGAGAGAAGAAGCATCAAGTACCTTCTTCCCGAAGCAGTGGAGCAGTATATATACAAAAAAGAGCTCTACCGGAAAAAGCTGGAGGTCTGAACGAATGAAAATCCTAAAAATCGCACTGATTTTTATCCTTGCCGTTTCAGCGGCTTTTGCAGGTGCTGCTCTGCGCGTGCACACCTTCGTCGACCCGAAACCGCAGACGATCAAAGAATCCATCTCCTTCACAGAAGCCTCGGGGACTGTGAACATTATGCTCATAGGCATCGATGACGTGGAAGGAGGCAGAAGAGCCGACGCGATCGCCTTTGTGACGATCGACATCGACCGCAGGATCGTAAGGGTAATGTCCATACCGAGAGACACGAGGGTTCAACTGCCGAAGGGGTGGGACAAGATAAACCACGCATATGCATACGGAGGCCTGGATATGCTCAGGGAGACGGTAGTCAATTTCCTGGGCCTTCCGGTGAATTACTACGTTCTTGTGAATTACGATTCCTTCCCGTCAATAATAGACCTTATCGGAGGAGTGGATATCAATGTGGAGCGGCGCATGGTCTACAACGATAACGCCGGTAAACTCCACATTAACATCCCCAGGGGTTTCCAGAGGCTGGACGGGAAAACAGCTCTTCATTACGTCCGTTTCCGCCACGACGCTCTCGGAGATATCGGAAGGGTAAAGCGGCAGCAGGAGTTCATCAAGGCCGTTCTGAAAAAGCTGCAGACTCCGTCCATGATACCCAAAATACCGGAGCTTGCCCAAAAAGCCATTGAAATGGTGAACTCGGACATGACACCTGCCCAGGCACTTCAGTTGGCGTCATACCTGGCCGACCTTCCGGGAGAAAACCTCAAATTCTTTACACTTCCCGGAAAAGCGGCCTATATCTCCAATGTAAGTTACTGGATAGGTGATATAAGCGCTGCCTCAGAACTTCTTTCAGGTATGTCGGAGGAAAACGGAGGCAACGGTTCCGCAAGTGCCGGAGAAAAAGAAGACGGGGAGGAAGAAAAGGAGACACCGGAAGATCAGCCGGACGTACAGGAACTCCTTGCATCCATTTCAACTCCCGTATCCGTTCTCAACGGTGCAGGTGTATCAGGCCTCGGGAAAAAGGCAGCCACCACATTACAGAAGATCGGGATCGATATCGTCCACGTGGGAAACGCCAAGCATTTCGACTACCAGTACACAAGCATCCATGTTCCCGACAAGGGATCCGAATCGGTCCAGAGGACTGCCAGGGCCATGGGAGAGATCACGGGCATAGATAAACGCCTTATCACGAGAAGCAGCGCTGTCCCTCATGTTACAATTATCATCGGAAAAGACAGGGAAAGGATCCTAAAGAGGATCGAAGGTTTCGCCGGCAGTAGATAAACGTCTCACACCCATTTTTCTTAAAGAAGGTGAAAGATTGAGGAAAGAAAACCGTCTGAAGAACTTCGAGTTCCTTTACGAAGCCCTTGCGGCGAAAAGAGGTCTCGATATTATGGCAATGGATCTTGAAGAGGCTGTTTCCATATCAGATACGTTCATACTTGTGACAGGGAACTCTGACATTCACATGGGTACGCTCAGGGACGCGGTTGTAGAAGCTCTTCACAACAGGGGGCTCGAGGCCCGGGTCGAGGGAAACGACAGTTCCCAATGGCGTCTCATCGATGCAGGAGAGCTCATCATACATATTTTCAGCAAAGCAGGAAGAGACCATTACAAGCTCGAAAAGATCTGGGGCGACGCACCGACGTATCATTACGCATATCACGACTGAGCAATTCCGGAAAATAAAATCAAGACGGCCGCAGAATAAAAATGCGGCCGCTATTTTTCAAAAAAGATGTCTTATAATATATCTTATGTTACATTATTGGCTTTTCCTTTGCTGTCAGACGGAGATCGTTCTGTAGTTCTCGTAGATTCCAAGGAAGGAATCCACTTTCAAAGAAGCCCCTCCCACAAGCGCTCCGTCGATATCGTGCTGGGAAAGCAGATCCAGTGCGTTCGACTCCTTGACGCTTCCTCCGTACAGCACGGGAATTTTCGGATGAGTACCGAAATGCTCTTCTGCCATTTTTGCAGCAAAACCACATACTTCCTGGGCGTCCTCAGGACGTGCGTTTTTGCCCGTCCCGATCGCCCACACGGGTTCATAGGCAAGGATGATCCCGCAGCCCTTGTCCTTTTCAAGCCCGGAAAATGCTGACTCTAGCTGTTCCCTGGCCACTGCAAGGGTTTTACCGGACTCCCGTTCGTCAAGAGTTTCTCCGAAACACAGTACTGCTTTCAACCCTGCTTCAAGGGCTTTTGCGAGCTTTTTCGCCACGATTTCGTTGCTTTCACCAAATATGTGACGTCTTTCACTATGCCCCGCAAGGACGTGGGAACACCCAACAGCCTTGACCATGTCCATGGAGACCTCTCCTGTGAACGCTCCCCTGTCTTCGAAATAGCCGTCCTGGGCGCCGCACGTGACGGGAACATCTTCAGGGAGGCTTTTTAGGACCTCCGGTATGGATAAAAAAGGCGGGAAAAGGCACACCTGGATCATTTCGCTGCTGTAGATATCCCCCTGCATTTTATTTCCGAGTGTCCTGCAGAACTCCTCCCCTTCAAAGGGCAGCATATTCATCTTCCAGTTTCCGTAAAGGTAAATCTTTTTCATGGGGCTCTCCCCTCCCTGTCAGTCCGTAATGTACAGCGGTGTTATCCCTGGAAGCGCTTTGCCTTCGCAGAATTCAAGGCTTGCGCCGCCTCCGGTGGAAACGTGGGACACCGATCCGTCAAAACCAAGCTGTTTTGCCGCAGCAGCAGTATCTCCCCCACCTACGACGGTAACGCCGCCCTTTCGGGTACATTTGGCAACGCCTTCAGCGACAGTTTTCGTGCCGCCTGAAAACACCGGATTTTCGAAGACACCCATGGGCCCGTTCCAGAGGACCGTCCTTGCGGAAGCAATTTTCTCCGAGAAAAGGGTTGCCGTCTCAGGGCCGATATCAAGACCCATAAGTCCGTCCGGGATATTGTCTGCGGGGACGACAGTTTCACCTGCGGTAATATCAAGCGACGTACCTGCCACCACGTCAACGGGAAGCAGTATCTCCACTCCGGCTTTTTCCGCCCTTTTCATCATCTCGGATGCGAAATCCGCCTTTTCCGCCTCGAAAAGGGATTTTCCTATACTCCCGCCCCTTGCCTTCAGGAACGTGAAGGCCATTCCTCCGCCGATAAGTATGGCGCTGGCCTTGTCCATAAGGTTTTCCACAACGCCGATCTTGTCTGAAACCTTTGCTCCTCCGAGAATAATGACGAAAGGCTTTTCAGGGTTTTCACTTACTGCGGAAAGCATTTCGACTTCCCTTTCAATCAGTGCCCCGGAAAAAGAAGGGAGGAACTCCGTGATGCCGTTAGTGGACGCATCAGCCCTGTGGGAAGCACTGAACGCATCCATGACGAACACATCAAAGGGGGCGGCAAGGTTTTCCGCGAAGGTTCTGTCGTTCTCCTGCTCTTCGGCATGAAACCTCAGGTTCTCCAGGACTAGCACACTGCCTTTCGGAAGAGAAGCCATGGCCTCCTTCACTTTCGGGCCGACACATTCATCACAGAAGACGACAGGAACACCGTAAAGCTTTTCCGCTTCGGGAGCCACAAGGGACAGGGACATTTCAGGAACGCGCTTCCCCTTGGGGCGTCCAAGGTGAGATGCCAGAGCAACCTTTGCCCCCGATCCCAGAAGGGCTTCAAGAGTCTTCATGTGAGCTTCTATTCTCGTTGTATCCGTAACCTTTCCATCTTTCAGCGGGACATTGAAATCGACCCTTAACAATACTTTTTTTCCCTTGACGTCCTCTTTTCTGAAGCTTCGCATTTTCATCGGAAACTCCTCCTTTATCGGATTGGGAAACGTTCCCTCCTGGAGGCAAGGGAACATGTCATTTCTTCAAGCTTCTTCCACCGATATTTTACAGTACTTTTGCTAACCGGCGGAGACAGCATCCTACCGAGCTCTTCGAGGGTGGCGCTTGGATTCGAAAGGCGCGAACAGACCAATTCCTTCAGCGCAAAGGGAAGGGCTTCAAACCCCGGAAGAGCCATGGCTGAACGTGCGATCTCCATCTGCCGTGAAGCAGCCTCCAGGGACTTCCTGATATTGGATGCATCACAGTTCACAAGCTTATTGGCCCTGTTTCTCATGGAACGGACGATCGCTTTTTCCTCTAGAGCGAGGGATGTCCGGCCGAGACCAAACCTGGCGAGCAGCGTCACTATTTCCTCCTGGTTTCTTAGGGTGATCTCGTACTTCCCCTGTACCTGTCTTCTTCCGATGGAAAAATGCCCTTTTTTCAGGACTGCAGCGGCTCTTTTCTCAACTTCCGTGTCACCCGTCCGAAAGCTCATATAATAGCCTGTCTTCGGTATATACAATCCTCCGCAACTTCCCCAAAGCCCCCTAAGCCAGTCCGGCTTCCGGAGGGAAATGACTTCCCCTGTCAGGGGAAAAACCAGGGGAAAAACGGAGTGAGGAAGATGGAAAAGAACTCTGCCCTTCATGGAACGGGGAATGCTCAACAGCGACGGGAAATCCTGCGTTTCCTGAACTCCGGACAACGGCCAGAGCCTGGAAAGGCGGCGGAATACCCACAGCCTCCCGCTGGAAAATTCAGTTCCATCAGAAACGTCATCCGTCCTTGAAAGTCCGCACAGGATCCCACGAATCTCGTCGAGAGCCTCGTGTTGTCCTTTCACAGGACATGAAAGCCATTCATCCCACATGGATGACGAAAGCGTCATCCCCTGTGAACTGTGAGACATGGGATCAATCCTCTTTCAATTCCCTGCAGAGACGAACGAGGACATGGGAAAGCGCCTGCCCGTCATGACGGATAAGGGAATTGTCCGCTATCTGAACGAAATCTCCCTCGACTATGGTACACCCCATTTTCTCCAATTCAGTCCTCTGCCCGGAGTCCAGGTACAGGGGTTCCGCTCCCTGCCTGCTGTATTTCTCGAGGATGTGGGGAGGGAACCTTCCTGAGTTTGCGATCACGTAATCCGGAGGCATACCCATAACGGAGGCGATCCATTTCACGTGTTCCATGATGGAAAAGCCCTCCGTTTCGCCCGGCTGCGTCATAAGGTTGCAGATGTACACCTTGGGAACCACCGATTTCCTGAGTTGTTCTGCCACGGTCCGGATAAGAAGATTCGGGATGACGCTCGTGAAAAGGCTTCCCGGTCCAAGAACGATCACCTCTGCCTCTTCAACGGCACGGAGCACATCGTTGAGAGGTTTTGAGTCCTTCGGCTCAAGCCAGATATCAGTTATATTCTTGCCGTTATCGGCGATGGCAAGTTCTCCTCGAATTCTATCACCTGTCCGTGTTTCGGCAACAAGAGAAACTGCTTCCGTAGTCACCGGAAGCACCCGTCCGCGGATCGCCAGAAGGTTGTTCATTTCTTCCACTGCTCTCCTGAAATCCCC
>JAAYJB010000139.1 GCA_012523155.1 Synergistaceae bacterium
GCAGGCCACCCGCTGCGGCTTCGGGGCATCCCGAAACCCAGTTCCACCGCCAGAAGGCTCACTTTTGTCACTTTTCCGTTTTCCATCTCCCAGTAGGGAATGAAGGTTTCGAAAGCCTCCTTTTTCGTCTGAAGCCCCCTGGTGAATCCTGCATCCCTGGCTTTAAAAAGGTCATGCATTGTTGCATCGGACGGCAGCTTGTAGAGCTCAAAATAATCGGCAGGCTGCTTTGGAATGTTCTCGTTCTGGAGCACAAAATCACCCAGGGAGTAAAAAATCGGGCATCCCTTATAAATCTCGATAGCACGAATAACATGAGGTCCATGACCGACAACCGCATGAGCGCCGCAGTCAATGCACCTGCGTGCAAATTCCTCCAGGAAATCCGCTCCTTCACGCTTCACGGCACCGCGCATCTCATGCCCGTGGACCGATATGACGATATAGTCCGCCTGAAGAGACGCCTCATAAATGGATTTCTCGATTCGGGCCATATCCGAAGGATGGACGGTGGTCTTTTTTCCCACCTTGTCTGCCATTTGAAATGTCAGTGTGTCGAATTCGATAACGTTTTCGGCGAGAGGAGGAAGATACCCCTCTGCACGGATAACTTCCCGTTGGGCGTTCATTTCAGTCAGGGCCGCTATTTCTTTCAGGGCTTCAGCATGTGCGGGATCGAGAAAATAGGTGGTGTTGAAGCGAAGGCCATTGACGCCCGGGCGTCCGATGATCGAATGGGAAGCGCTGCCGGCCATTGCCGCAGGGTTAAAGCTTGATGTGACCGCGATGAGAGCTGTCCTTCCGGTATTGCAGTCCAGATACGCCGGTGCCGAAGCCTGCTGCATGTTCAGGCCCACGCCACTGTTTGGGATCCCCGCCCGGCGGAGGTTTTCAAGGGTTTTTTCCACTCCCCCGTAGGAAAAGTCGAGCGTATGATTGTTTGCAAAGGAAGTTATATTGAAGCCGAAACGCTTGACATCGTCCAAAATTTCGGGCGGTGCGCAGAGATAGCTTCCGCCGTTGTACTGGGAACCGTAGGATTCGTAGTTGTGAACAGTCGTCTCGAGATTGAAGAAACGCATGTCTCCCTTTTTGATTTCCGCGGCAATCTCGGCAAAACCGGGATATTCTTCGGGCAGACGCCTTTGAACAAGCATGTCGCCGGCTGCTGTGAATGACATTTTCGTTGACACCGTATATAACCTCCCTGGGTGATTTTGTCCTTTCTTCTGCGTTTACCAGACGGAGAGCGCAGAAGAAAGGACAGTTGTTCCGGATCTTATTTGAAAATTCCCTCGTCCACTTCAACTCCCAGCCCGGGAAGTTCCGGGCAGTTGAGAACTCCGCCCTGCATGGTCATAGGGTTTTTGACAAGGTTTGCCGTGTGGAGCCCCGTGCCGCAGAGCGCATCGCTCGGCAGGCATACCGCAGGCTGGCTCACTATGAAATGGATGCTTGCCGCTTCTCCTATGCCCAGTTCAAGATTGCTCCCTGCAGCGGCCTGATACCCGGCTGCCTCAACCATTGCGGCCACCTGGCAGGCGCGGTAAAGTCCCCCGACTTTCCCTACCTTGATGTTGTAGTAATCGGCGCAGCCCGCCTGAATCGTATTATGGGCTTCGTGAAGAGAGGATATGCTTTCGTCCGCCATGATGGGAATGCCGCATGAATGGTCCCGCACATGACGCATCCCCTCAAGGTTCCATTTCCGAACTGGCTGTTCAAATGATTCGGGGCTGAACCGGGCCACCCTGTTCAGAAGGCCGATCGCATCTCCCGGGGTGTATCCCTGGTTGGCGTCCATGCGTATGGGAACATCGGGTCCGAAAATCTCTCTTAGCTTCCCTACGAGTTTCGCATCCTCCTCGATGTTTTTGCCCACCTTGACCTTCATTACCTTGAAGCCCATCCTGATGTATTCCTTCGCCTCTTCCAAAGAAGCGTCGAAATCCTTGAAGCCCATGGACCATGCGAGCTCCACATGCTGGCGGCTTTTTCCTCCGAGAAGGACATATACGGGGACCTTCAGGGTTTTGCCCGCTGCGTCATGGACCGCAATATCCACCGCAGCCTTTGCGGAAGTGTTTCCAGCGATGACCTGGTCCATAAGATCGTTGATCCTGGAGATTTCAAGAACGCTCTGCCCCACAGCGGCTTGTTTGAGGTACATGTTTATGACCGTCTCCATTGTGTAGGCGGTCTCGCCCATGAAAGCCGCTGCCGGAGATGCCTCTCCATAACCGAAGATGCCGTCCTCTGTGACCACCCGGACCACACAGTGAGCCCGGGTGGCCGTGGCGTACAGGAATGTCTGCCATGGCGTTTTCAGTGGTATTTCCAGAACCTTTACCTTAACATCCACAATTTTGCTCATATGAATTGCTCTCCTTTGATTACTTCCCCGGAAGAAGTGCAGCCTTCAGACTCTTCAGCGGGAAAGGGCCTCATAAACAGCTTTTGAAACTTTGCCGATACATGAAATTCCTTCCTGGTCTGAAGACAGGTTGGATGTCAGCATTGCGATGATGTATTTTCTTCCCCCCGGGAGCACAAAATATCCCATATCATGCTGGGTTTTGGGCAGATCCCCGGTCTTGTTCGCAACGGCAACCATCCCGGTTGGAGGGTTCTTCTTCTCGGCAGCGGAAGCATAGGACGGAACTGCCGGAAGCATTGCAGGCAGCTTGTTTGTATAGAACTGCCTGCTCATGATCTCGAGTACGGTTTCAGATGCTCTCCGGCTGACCAGGGTCCCTGAAGCGGCCATCTTCAGTACCTTTCCCATATCTGCAGCCGTGGTGTAGTTGTTCCTGCCTGCCTTAACGGCATCCAGGTCCATCATTTTCCGCTGCAGTTCCGTTGAGAAAAGCCCTATATCCCCGAAGAAGGCGTTTATCCTTTCCATACCGAGAAGGTCAATGATCGCGTTGGTTGCGGTATTGTCGCTTACCGCTATCATGAGTTTCATGATGTCTTTCCATGACAATTCAAGTCCTTCGGAGAGGTGGCAGATCATGCCCGTTCCACCTACCCTTCTCTCCTCAGGGATCTGAATTTTCGCCTCAATATCTACTTTGCCTTCTTCCCCGTCCTTGAGCAGCAGAGCAAGAATGGGGATTTTGATCAGGCTGCAGGCCACATGGATCTCTTCAGGACAAATCACAAGGGTTTCTCCCGAATCCAGGTCTTCTGCATAGAGGCTGACTTTTCCCTCCAGAGAACCAAGGATCTCGAAAATTTTCTGTCTTGGTAAACCTGCCATCCCCTGACCTCCCTATAAAACGTAGGTCATCACAACTACTAGAATCATGCTCGTAAATATGATCGCATAGCCTACTTTGAGCATGGACTTGACGTCGGTTGACTGGGCAAGACCCATTTCACCGATCATGTCAGCGCCGGGATATGCAAAGGACGTGAGCTGGTGTCCCACGAGGACGATCAGCGCCCACATGTACATTGACACATTCATGGCCTCCGCAAGGCCCCTGAAGAGCTTGTCTATCATGAGAGCCTGCGCCACTGCTGCTCCGCTGATCCCGAAGATGCCCACAAGGGACGAAAAGACGGTAAATCCGAGTTTCCCGCTCGTCTCCATGTAGGGTTTCAGCAATTCTCCAAGTGCCGTAAATGCTCCGCTTTTTTCAACGAAGCCCAGGAAGGGATCGAAGAGAAGGAAGATGAAGAACAGCCAGATAATTTTGCCGCAGCCTTCCATCAGGCTGTCGAAAACTTTCCCCAACGAAAGTCCGCTGA
>JAAYJB010000140.1 GCA_012523155.1 Synergistaceae bacterium
CTCCAGAGTTCCGCGAGGGGTGTTTTTTCGAGCACCAGGCATGGATATATTCGGATGGTCACCGGGTGCCCTTTCCTGATTTCATCGATCCGGCGCAGGTCCTGCAGTGAACTTTCCCGAGTCTGTCCGGGAAGCCCTATCATCATCTGCGCCCCTGCATGAAAGCCTTCATCCAGAACTGTCCTGAGAGATGCCAGGGCTTCTTCACCGGAATATCCGCGGTTGCACGCCTTAAGCACCTCATCGTCCAAGGAGGAAATACCAAGCTCGATCATTGATACCGGGTATCGGCCTGCTTCCTTGAGTACAGCCCCGGAAATGCATTCAGGGTGCGTTGAAAACCTGACGGTGCTTCCGGAAGGCGCTGCAAAAACTGCTTCCAGGTATTGTTGCTGCTTTTCCGGAGGAAAACAGGTAAAACTGCCTCCGAAAAAACAGATCTCGCACGGGGAATCAAATGCGGAAACTGTACGCAAAACGTCTTCCGGAGAGGGAATGCTGTATGTGCCTGTGATCTCTCCCTGATGGCAGTAGATGCATCTTCTGGGGCAGCTTCCCATGGAAAGGAAAAAAGGAAGTCTTTTCATGGCAGGTAAATCATAATGATGACTCTTTCCAGCATATTTCCCACTCTTTGAGCGCAACGGCCCATGCAAAAAGGTCCGCCTGGTGTTCAAAACTGGAGAGGGGAGTCGCCGTTCGTCTCCAGAACGATTCTCCTTTCCGGTGTTCGAGAAGGTGGTACAGTTCATGGAAAAGTGCGAATCGCTTCCATTGATCCGGAAGCCGGCGGTTCAAAAAAATACCGGCACGATGCCCTTTTACGATATGGAATCCCCATGTGCTTTCAGGAAGCAGGGAGCAGGTGATCTCTATACGTTTTCCGGTAATCTCTTCAGCCCGAACAAGAATTTCAAATTCGTCAAGTCCTATCCAGCTGTTTGCTTCCCTTTCAGCCCATTCGGGGATGTACTCCGGAGGAGCAGGGAAGACAAAACCGCCCCTGTTTCCGGAGGAGCTGTCAGACGCTGCCATCATCCATGTCCTCTTCTTCCCACCGGGAGATAGCTGCATCTATAAGGCTCTGTACGAACTTCAGCTCTCTGGGTTTCAGTTTTTTGCTCCTGTACCATACCTCGACTTCCGGGCTGACCTGAAGCACTTCTTCAAGCTGAAGTCTTCCCGAGGGAGACGAGGAAACGGTTTTCACAAGATCCTGGACTTCGACCTGAAGCGCCTCCGCAAGACGATGAAGGAGCTTCATGGAGGGCATCCTCCTGTTGCTTTCAAGGGCCTGGATATAAATCCGGCTGACGCTTGTTTTATCCGCGAGTGCCTGCTGTGTAAGACCAAGAGCCTTTCGCAGCGTGCGTATCCTCATACCGAGGCTCATAGCGCAATTCCCCCCTGATATATGTTTTCTGTGTATATATTATCACATTAATGATTACAATAAGCCCAAAAAAAAAGAATACAGAAAAAATCTATTGCAAAAAATTTTTTCAGCTC
>JAAYJB010000021.1 GCA_012523155.1 Synergistaceae bacterium
AGAAAAGCTGTCAAGCTCGCTCACCCTTCTCGCTGTTGAACCATGATAATGCTTCCCCCAGACCTCGGTATCGTCCGAAAGGTCGAGGTGCGAGTCGATATGGATGTACCCGAGCCTTGGATCGGACTTCTTTTTCTTCCAGGCACGCTCAAACCCTTCCACTGCCGGGAAGGTCACATAATGGTCACCTCCAAGAAGCACAGGGAACGCTCCCCGTGAAACCATCTCCTCCACGCCTGCCCGTATGCACTCCGACGTATGCTCCACGTCAGCGGGATAGACAGTCAGATCCCCCGTGTCCCGGAGTATGTCCCGGAAAGGGAAGCAGACCTCCTCGCCCGTAACGGCGTTTATCATGGTCTTCTCTCCCTTGTTCAGGGCATCCATCTGGTAAACGAAGTGGAGACTGCCCTCCCGAATTCCCCTGGGCCCGAAACGCGCCCCCTGCCTGGACCCGCAGGTGGTATCAAAGGGAATCCCCGCGACGGCTATATCCCCCTCCCGCAGTTCTTCCACCGTGGAGAGAGGGGCCCGGAGGAATGAGGCTATCCCGGCGTAGGCCGGGTCAACAAACGGTTTCAGTTTTCACCATCTCCTTTCTGAACGGCCTGAGCTTCCACAGGCCAGAAATACGGCAGTCCTGGGCCTTCATTCCATCCCTGGCCGCCGTACCAGTCCGGATCCTTCCGCAGGAGGTTCGAACGGTGTGATCGGTGGAATCGCTCGTCTCCGAACCACGGCGGCAGGAATCCGTTTTCCTTTCCTTTCATGGCTTCAACGTAGTTTTTCTCAAGAGCGTCCTCGGTGTTCCCCGCACCCATTGCATCCAGTGACAGGAGGATCTTCTCCCTGCACGTGTCGCGGTAGCCCAGCCCGGTCCAGCGTCTGCAGACGACCACACCGTAAAAGGCAAGGGCGGACGGGTATCCTGCCCACATGACCCGCGCCGGGTGATTCCTCCACCCCCGAAGGGCGTAGGAGGGCGACAGTGCGTTCAGCAGCTGGAGCGCCTCCACCCGCTGCTTTCCAAGGCGCTTCAGGTCCAGCACTTCAGCCGACCTGAAAAAGTCGGGATAGGGAAGAAAAGTCTGCATGGGGAACCTCACACATCCACGTCGAGAAACATCCTGGCCAGGAAACCGATGAGGAACGAGACCCCTGCGACTCCAAGGCTGATGAAGAGCATCTCGAAAAAGCTTTTCCGGAAGGGAATGTCCCGCACCACTGACATGAAAAACGTGAAGAAGAGGATGACGGCAACCCCGTTCAGCAGCATGACACCCAATGCCGCAAAAGGACTGGTGAAGATGACATAGGGCGCCACAAGCACCACAACGGTGAAAAGATAAGCGATCCCCGTGTACAGTGCTGCCTTCAGCGGCTTCCTGTTTCCTTCCTCCGATTTCTGGGAGAGATACTCCGACGCAGACATGGACAGCGCAGCGGCGATACCCGTTATGGTCCCTGCCAGGGCCACTACCCTGCCGTTTCCGAGGGCAAATGTGAATCCGGCCAGGGCACCGGTGAGCTCCACAAGCGCGTCGTTCAGGCCCAGTATCATGGAACTCGTGTACTGCAGCCGCTCTTCGTCGATGAGGGCTGTCAGCTCCTCCTCGTGCTCCGTCTCTTCCCTGAGGATCCGTCCCGCCTCGGGTATCACGCCCTCCACGAGAGCGTAGTTCTTTTCAGCCCGTTCCTCTCCCTTCTCCATGAGCTTGATGGCGAAAGTGATGCCCAGAACGGAGGCGAGAAGGGTGAAGAGCCATACTTTCCAGAGGACAGGCTCGATTTTTTTGCCCGTGTAGCGCTCCCAGATGGA
>JAAYJB010000141.1 GCA_012523155.1 Synergistaceae bacterium
ATCTCATTCCCACCCATCCTGATGTAGAGACGAAAAACCCCGCCCTCGACATGAGCGGAGTGAAGCTCCTCGACCTGGACATCGAATGGTCAGGGGAACACCGGATGCGGCTGGTGGACCGCTGGGTGAACGAGATCGTGCGGTAGCGTGCGGCGAACCGCAAAAACAAGTGGAAGGAGCCCATGATCTTCGGGTTCCTCCCACTTGTTTTATTGTTGGATCTCTTTCCTCTCTTCAACCGCCCATTAAAAGGTTCGGAAGAAAAGTGACGAGCGGCGGAAATACGATGATCAGCAGCAGGGCAAGTACCATGGAGCCGATAAAGGGCAGCAGGTACCGGAATGACGATTCGTAGGGAATGTCTGCAACCTTGCATGCTGCCAGAAGGTCAACTCCCAGGGGTGGAGTGTTCGCTCCAATTGCAAGGTTGACGCAGACCATCACCCCAAGGTGAACCGGATCAACCCCCAGCTGCTGCAGAATTGGGAAGAAAATCGGGATCACGATCAGGATTATGGCTATGGTTTCCATGAACATGCCGAGCACAAGCAGCAGAATATTGAAGAGTATGAGAACTACCCAGTAGTTGGTCGAAATGGAGAGCATGGCTGCCGCCACCATCTGGGGAATGTTCTCCGCTGCCAGAACCCAGCCGAACAGGCTTGCAGCTGCGATGAGAAACAGCACGACGGCGCTTGTCCGTGCTGTCTCGAGGCATATTTCGAAGAAGCGCCTCCACGTCAATTTCCGGTAGACAAACATGGACAGCAGCAGCGCATACAGTGCTGCCACTCCTCCGGCTTCCGTAGCCGTGAATATTCCTTTCAGAATTCCGCCTATGATGATCGCAGGCGTAAGCAGCGGAAGCAGGGCAGCCCGCAGCGAGCTGAACACCTCGCTCCAGGGAGCTTTTTCAAGACGGGGATAATTTTCTTTCAGCGATATCATGTAGGAGATCGCCATGAGTCCGAGGCCGGTAATAATGCCGGGGATCACCCCTCCAAGAAAAAGTTTTCCGATGGAAGTTCCCATGCTTACACCTAGGACAACCATGACTATGCTCGGCGGAATGATCGTGCCGAGTGACCCCGCACAGCCCAGCAGCGCCGCACTGAAGGGTTTTCTGTACCCCTGCTGCTTCATTGCAGGAAGCAGAATTGAGCCTATGGCGACAACATCGGCGACACCGGAGCCGGAGATCGCACCGAAAAGCATGCAGGAAACCACCATGACCATGGCGAGCCCTCCGGGGATATGACCGACCATGCCGGATGCGAACCGCATGATCCTTGGCGTTATATCCCCCTCGGCCATCAAGGCCCCGGCCAGTACAAAGAGAGGAATGGCGAGGAGCGTGAAAGAATCGACACCCACGACCATCCTCTGGGCGACGACAAGAAGGGGAACCGCCGATTCGAATACAAGGTATGCCATGCCGGAGATCGCTATGGCAAACGCAATGGGGATCCCCAGGAATATGCCGCCGAAGAGCGTTCCAAGCAATGTCAGCATGGACGGTCCTCCTTCTTCTTCAGTACAGAAAGAATATCACGGAGGACTACCGGGAGCATGAGCAGGCATCCCGCGGGAAAGGCAAGGTACAATATGCCTGCTGGGATCTGCATGGCAGTGGTACGCATTTTCCAGGTCCTCTCCACCACTGTCCATCCGGCTTTGACTCCTATTATCAGAAACGCTGCGATCGCGGCAAGAGCGATAAGCCTCAGGGCTCTTTTTGCTGCACCGGATTTCACCCGGGGCAGCAAAAGATCGATGGTCATATGTTCCCCCCTGAACAGTGCCGCAGCAGCCCCGATAAAGGTTATCCACACGAGAATGGTCTGGGAGAGCTCCCCGCCCCATGAAAGCGGTTCATGAAGCAGGTATCTGAAAAACACCTCCAGCAGGACCTCAGCCAGGACCAGCACCACCATGGAGGCCAGGAGGCGGTCGATCAACCGGAAAGCTTTCCCGGGAACATTTTTTTTCTCCCCGTTCATCAGGGCTATTTCCCGTACTTCCTCACGAGATCCATAAGATCCTTCCCGAAAACACCCTCGTATTCGGCCCACACGCCCTGGACTGCCTCCTGGAATGCAGCCTTGTCGACCGTCGCGATCTCCATTCCCTTTTCCCTGAGCTTCCCGAGGAACTCCTCTTCCAGTTCAATGGTCTGTTTCCTCTGCTCATCCCGCCATTTTGCCGCAAGCTTCATCACAGTCTCCCTGTCCCGGGCCGAAAGCCTGTTCCAGACGGAACTGTTTACGCAAAGAAGGGCGGATCCCCAGATATGGCCGGTGGGAGAGAGGTATTTCTGGACCTCGAAGAAAGAATTGGAGAAGATGATCGCATAGGGATTCTCCTGTCCGTCCACCACTCCCTGCTGGAGCGCCGTGTAGAGTTCACCGAAATTGATGGGCATGGGAGAGGAGCCGAGAGCCTTGAATGTGTCGAGGCGCATCTTGTCAGGTGTTACCCGTATTTTGAGTCCCTTCAGATCCTCAGGTTTCTCTATGGGACGGATATTGTTGGTGAGATGGCGGAAGCCGTTCTCCCACCATGAAAGCCCGAC
>JAAYJB010000022.1 GCA_012523155.1 Synergistaceae bacterium
AGGAATCTCTTTCAGAAGCCCGGAGCGGTGGGAAGATCGAACGCTTCATGGATAGCCCTTACTCCCAACCAGGCGGTGATACCTGCAAAGGGGTCACTCACGATCAATTTCACCCTTTCCGTTCCCCCTGACCCGAAACTGAAGGGCACCTACTGGAGCCTCCTCATGATCGAACCGGTCCCGAAAAGCCTTCTGACGCCGGGAAAGCCGGAGAATGATGTCAACATACAGGTAGTTACCGTGGTCCGGCTCGCAGTACAGATGATTTCAACCGTCGGCAAATCAGGTGAGGCGAAGCTCCGTTTTCAGAGCCGAAGCCTGGCCAGGGAGCAGGGCAGACGTCTCCTCACGCTCGACCTCGAAAATATGGGGGACCGTCTTTTGACTCCCCATGTGTGGACCGAATTATACAACAAGAAGGGGCAGTCGAGCGGAAAGATCGATGGAAGTCGTCATCGTATTTACCCGGGGTGTTCAGCCAGGTTCGTGCTCGATTTGTCGAAGCTGGCGCCGGGAGGATATAAGGCAGTGGTCGTAGCTGACAACGGCGACGATAACGTCTTCGGGGCGAACTACACCCTGGAGCTCAAGTAGCCGGGGGTATGGATCATGAACGCCAGACGGGGCGGCAGGTATTTTTTGGCAGGACTCGCGGTTATCCTTTTGTTGGAGGCGCACTCTTCCTTTGCCCAGTTTCGCGGAAGGGGAGTGGAGATGCAGGTTGTCTCTCCGATCCAGATCGTCTCTGAACCGAGCCGTATGCACACCATCAGTTTCAGGGTAACCAACCGGACAAACAGGCAGGAACGCTTTCGTGAAGAGGCAGTGCTGCCGAAAGGATGGAACCTTGTGATCCCCATGACTTCATTTGTGCTGCCTCCCCAGGCTTCGACTGCCCGTCTCCTCTCCTTCCAGATACCGATCAATGCTCGCGAAGGGACCGAAAAGATCGTGTATTCGGTGCAATCGGACCGTGACCCGTCCATACGGGACAGGGCGGAATATGACGTGGTCGTTCTCCCGGTCGCGAAGACGGATTTTTTGGTGGAAAATCCCCCATCTTCGCTCATGGCGGGGGAGGAGTTCGAGTTTGCCGCAAGGTTGGTGAATTCAGGAAACATCCCCCGTATGTTCCAGATAAAGGCCAGGAACACCGATACGAATTCGCCGGTTTTGGCTGCACCGTCAGAGGTTTTTCTCGGTCCCGGAGAGGGTGCGGCAGTTTCAGTCACTGGAAAGATCGACCAGAAATTTCAGGGTACCGTTGCTGTCATACAGATAACGGCAACCATCGAAAAGGACGGCAGGACAGAGGATGCCGCTTCCACAGCAGTCCTTGTGGAGGTGGTTCCTGCGGTTTTCCGGAAGCCTGAGCCCTACCACATCCTGCCGTCAACCCTTACCGTTTCGGCCACCCGAACTGCGGACGGGAGCACGAAGCCTTCATTTGAATGGGAAGGATCGGGAACGCTCGACGAAGAAGGAGAAAAAGAGCTCTCTTTTTCCTTTAAAGGACCGGATGTTGACGATTCATATTTTTTCACCCGGACCGACGAATACTGGATGAATTACTCGAGCCGTTCCCTCGGGATATTGATGGGAGATCAGCCGTACGGGATATCTCCCCTGACAGTGTATTCCTCCTACGGAAGGGGTTTCGGGGTTGATTTCAAGTCCATGGCCGGAGGAAAATTGTCTGCAGGACTGTTCTACGTAAGGGACCGCATGGGAGAAGAGGAGTGGATGGACAGAGGGCTGTACGTGCAGCGCTCCCTAGGCGATGACTCCTTCATTCGCCTGAATGTCGCGCAGTCCGAGACAAAAGCTACGGATAAAAAACCTGAGTCCGAGGACAAGCTCTGGAGTCTGGAGGCTCGTCTCAGAACGGGAAAGAACAGTGATCTCGAGCTTGAATACGGACGGACCAGCACTGATCGTCCATCGGCCAAAGATGATAATGACGCCTACCGGATCCTGTGGAGAGGAATGACGGAAGGAAAGATTTCCTACTCTCTTGGCAAGACTCATGCCGGGGCAGATTACTGGGGATATTTCCACAGCTATGACTATGAAAACGCGTCGGTGAGCATTCCCCTTGGAGCCCGGCTCAGGCTGGGAATCGCCGCATCCGGTTACGAGAACAACCTTGACCTCAGATCTGGAGAATCGAACGTGGCCACCTCGGAAAACCTTGTACAGGCGACGCTCGATTACGATTTGCAGAACGGCTGGTTTCTCATGCTCGGGTTTGATGATTTTGAGAGGTTAGACAGGCTGGCTCCCGCGAACTTTGATTATGCCGAAAAATCATATTGGGTCCGTTTAGGCCGAAATTTCGGCCAGCTGAACTGGTCCGTGGAACCAAGGTTCAGCGACCAGTATAATCGTCTCACCGGAGAATCAGAATCGGTCTGGAACATGAACTTTCTCGTGAGCTATTTCCCTTCACCGAACCTTTCCCTGAGCCTGTTCTGGAACCTCGGGGACAATGACGTTCTCAGTGAAAGCTATCTTCTCAGGGGATCGAGCAGCTTTGGAGGGTCCATCTTCTGGAGGATGTCGCCCCAGCTTACCCTGACCCTGGCCTATTCCCGGTCAGGCATAAGTGATAACGCGGAGCTGCTCACAAACCAGTTCGATCTTATCGCTACATACGAGATGAAGGAAGATCGTTTCCTTACCCTGGAAGTTTCCAAAGACGATTTTGAGACGGAATACCGGCTTTCCTACCAGGTACCGATTGGGATAAAGACAGTGAAAAAAACGAACGTAGGTATCCTGAGAGGCAGGGTCATTGATTCCATGGATCCTGCAAAGCCGGGTCTTCCGGATGTGGTTGTCAGGGTGGGGTCTGAAGCTGTAGTGACCGATAGGGACGGTAATTTTATCTTTCCATCCCTTGCACCCGGATTTTACCGAATTATGATCGACCCCAAATCAATCGGGTACGGTTTTACAACAGTGCAGAAATATCCCATATCTCTCGAGATCGCGGGGGGTCCTAAGCCTGTCTCCATGGAAATCGGAATAACAAAAGGGGCTATTTTCAGGGGCAGGATCGCTCTTCCCGAACAAGGCGGCAGCGATGCCGGGGAGGGCGCAGCCGGACTTCGGGAGCTGGCGGTTTCAGGAGCAAAACCGGGAAGCATAGCCCATATACTTGTAGAGTTGTCGAGAGATGACCAGACGGTCAGGCGCTCAACTGACATGAACGGAGAGTTTGTTTTCGATAATATACGCCCGGGAAGCTGGAATCTGAAGTTCTACGAAGCTGGGCTTCCCGCAGGATACAGGTTCGAGACAGAGTCGAAGAGTATCGAGCTGGCACCGGGCGACGTTGTAGAGATCGTGAATCGTGTCCTCCCGAAGAAACGGACCATACAGTTTATTGACAGCGGAACTGTGACAACGTCCTCTTCGGGAAGGAAAAAATAAACCCTCGGGGAAAGGGGGAAACGGCAAAATGAGGATCCATCAGACTCGTTTCGGATCAGTAAAACCTTTTTCGATATTTGTCTCTCTTATCGCAGGAGTTCTGCTGCTCCAGGTCTTCTGCTCCTCCCTGGATGCCGCAGATTCTGCAGCCATCTCCCTGGAGGTGACAATTCCCGAATATTATGGAGTTCACATATCGTTACCCTCTGTCTCCATGGCCTCCATGATAGGCGGAAAGCCGGGGGAGAGCACTTTTTCGGTTTTCCTTTCCTCTACCGGAGATACTCCGAGGAAGCTCACCGGACGGCTTGCAGCGCCATTGCCCGAAGGCCTGTCGATGACTGTAGAGGTCTCTTCCCCGCATGGCGGCAAATCAGCCGGGCCTCAGGCGCTGGGAACCGGGGAGGTTGATCTTGTGACCGGTTTTCGGGGTCTTTTCGATGCCGGGTGCAGGGGAATTCTGAAAATGAAGGGCAGCAACAGTCTTTCAGCCGGGCAGGGTCAGGCGGTTTTGGTGTTTGCCGTTCGGGATATGTAGCCCGGACGGAACGGCGGCTTTCGGATCAGAAGCTC
>JAAYJB010000142.1 GCA_012523155.1 Synergistaceae bacterium
AGGCCGGGAAGGGTCATCCTCTATTTTCTGGCGAAGCCGTACCACGTGCTGGTCTACGGTCCTGGTGGTCACCTCGCAGTCGATCCCCCAGATCTCCTCCAGAAGGACTTCCCTGGATACGACCTTCCCTCCGTGATCCAAAAGGAAACGGAGAAGCGCCGCCTCCTTAGGCGTCAGGAAGAACTGTGTCCCTCCTTTCTGCCCGCTCATGGCCTCAAAATCAACGGACACGTCCCCGAAATCCGCCGAAAGACTCACTGCAGCCCCGGGGAGCGGTTCGTGGGCCAGGGCTCCTCTCCTGAGAGCTGCCCGGATCCGCGCAAGAAGCTCCGACATGCCGAATGGCTTCACGATATAGTCGTCGGCACCGAGCTCAAGCCCGACGACCTTGTCTACTTCCTGCCCCTTGGCAGTGAGCATCACCACTGGAACGCGGGCATCCTGCCCCCGGATGGCCCGGCAGACGTCGTATCCGTTCATTCCTGGCATCATCACATCGAGAAGCACCAGGTCGGGAGGAGAAGACCGGAACAGATCGAGGGCTGTTGTGCCGTCCATCGCCGTTTCAACCCCGTACCCCTCACTTTCGAGAAGGTCTGCCACAGCCGTCAAGATAGAAGGATCGTCCTCTGCCACAAGAATTCGTTCGTTCACGGCTTCACCCCCTGAAATTTTCGCCGGTTCCGTCAAAGGGCAGGAGGAGCGAGAAGATGCTTCCCCCTCCATCCCGGGGCGCGTACAGCACATCTCCTCCGTGGCGGCGGGCAATGTCTCTCGCAATGGAAAGCCCCAGTCCTGCGCCTCCTTTCGGTGCGGCAAGGGAGTCATCCTCCCTGAAAAACTCCTGGAATATTTTCTCCGAATGGCGGGGATCCACCCCTATCCCCCTGTCGAGAATATCGATAACAGCCATACCGTTCTCAGCCCTGCACTCCACGGTGATCTCCCTGCGGTCCCCGGAATATTTTTCTCCGTTGGACAGGAGATTCATGAGCACCTGTCTCAGCGCCTCCCTATCACCCGTCACGGGCAAACGTTTCTGCCCCATGAAGGACAGGGAAAAACCGTTCCCCGCCAAGTGAGGCTGAAGCTGGTCTGCTGTCCCGGCTGCGAGTTCCGCAAGGTCGAGGGGTTCCATGGCGAGCTTCTGCCCTCCGTTCCCCTTCCCGGAAAAGGTGAGCACGTTGTCCACAAGCCGGGAAAGTCTTTCCGCTTCGGAGACCATGGTGCGGAGGTATTCATTTTTCTTCTCCTCGCTTCGGGTACGTCCGGAAAGCAGCATCTCCGCAAAGAGCCGAATGGATGTAAGAGGGGTCTTGAGCTCATGGGAGACGCTGGCCGCAAAGGTAGCCTTCTGCCTCGCGGTCCGGATCTCCGCGGAGAGCATCCGGATGACGGAGACCCCGCCGGCAAGGATCACCACGAACAGGACCGCCGTGAGGATCCATACGGCCAGCACGGCAAAGCGTGCCCTGGAAGAGACAAATTCAGGGTCGACGAGCCAGGAACCAGCTTCCCAGCCTGGCAGCAGCGGGGATATCTCTCTCGCGACGAAAGGGCGCCTCCAGTCTGGCAGTGCGGGGATCTCGGGGCGGACAAGCGGCTCGCCGCGGTCATCGAGTACGGCGAGCACCCTGACTTCAGTGAGGAGGTCGGGCACCGCGCCGGCTATCATGTCCCTGATTGCTTCCGTGTCCAGGAAAAAACCTGCCGCATCCCCGTTCCCGCGGTTCAGCCAGTAGATCAGGTCAAGCCCTCTGTCCGTGCGTCGGGGCAGCAAGCCTCCCGATGATTCCATACGAAGCTCGGCAAATGTCTTCCCCTTTGCCACGGTCCTCGATCGTTCCTCCCTGTCCGTACCGGAAACAGATCCGGCCTGGGGGGCAACGTTGCGCTGAAGGAGGGCGAACCCCTCCTCCTCCGCCTTTTGAAAGACCTCTTCACGGACAGCAGGGTCGGATGTCATTATACTCTGCATCTGCTGCATGGCTATTCCGTCCGGAACTGCAGGACGGGAGGCTTTTTTTCCGAGAGTCTGGGTCAGCCCCGGCCAGAATGAAGGTGCGGGAGCTGGAGCAGCAGGAGCATCCTTCTCCGGGCTGGGCTCCTCCAGGAGCGCGGGAGGGGACGGCAGAACGGAAGCTACATCTGCTCCGTATTCTCCAGTGTCCAAAAGGGTCGGCGAAACCTCCCGGGAGGAGAATGCCCCCATTTCTTTTCTGTAGACTCCTGCTAAATGGTCATAAACAGGGATCTGGGCGTCTCCCCGGAGGAATCCTCCGAAAGAGGATCGGAACACCTCATGTTCAGCTGGAGAGCCCTGCCCTTCCGGAATGGTAAGGATCCCGTCTTTCAGAAGAAAGGGAAATGCCGCAGCCGGAACTTCCCGACTCCAGCTCCTCATGCTCCCCGATTCCAGCGGGATGGCTGCGGCTTCCATTTTCAAATCAGATGCGAGAGCGTCAAGCAGGGCTGATATCCGGTTCGCCGCAAGGTTGACCTCCGCGAGAAGGGCTGCTTCCAGGCTCCGCTCCACGTAAACGGCCTCCCTGTCGGCAGCCCTGAGAGCCAGAAAGCTGAGGACGGTGCTCGGAAGCAGCACCGCCAGTACAAAAACTGCAACGAGGGGAAGAGGAACAGCCGGTCTCTTTCCGGTACGCTTTTCTTTTTTTTGTACCATTTCTCCCCCTCCTTCCGTTTCCTGCCTTTTTGGGGAAAGGGATCACCCTTCCCCCAAAACACGGATTATCCTTTATTATTGTACATCTCCGCTCTCCGGATCTTCGCTTTCCACGTCTCCGCTTACGGGAGCCTGCTGGTTTTTCTGCATATAGGCATCGTTGATCACGGCTTTACGTTCCATTGTGGAAAATGCTCCCTTGAAAAACAGGCTCTCTGCAAGCCCTTCAAAACTCTGCGCCTCCCGGGCAAGCTTCGGAGCGGCTGCTCCGGCCATGGGGGCAATAGCCTGGATCTCCTTTCCCCTCTGTTCCAGCAGTTTCGCTGCATCTCCCGCTTTTCCCTCGTCCGCAAGACGGACTGCCTCCTCGCGGATCTCGGCGTTTCTTGCGATAACTGCCTGGGAAACGATGTCTCCGTTCCGGCTCTTTTCGGCTTCCGACGGGTCCTCCGTGTAAGAGACGGAAACTGACGCCTGTTTCCTCACAAGGGTTCCTGTCGCAGCATCGGCATACTCAAGCTCGAGATCAGCAGCATGAAGCACGAACCCTGCTTCCTTTTCCGGCAGCTCCACCTCGAAGAGAGCGTATTTTTCCCCGCCGTACACGTTATCGATAAAAGCCTCAAGGCTATCGCCGTCCTGTTTCCCCTCTCGTCCCACTATCCTGAGCGGGCGCACTCCCTCGGGACACCGCAGCGTCACCCTGACCTTTCTGGCAGTGATTTCCAGGGCATCCTCCATGTCCCGTGCAAAAATTTCCGGGAGCATTCCGGCATGCCTGGCAAAGTAGGCATTTCCGCCGCTCGCCGCGGCGAGGGCCGTCATGAGATCCTCGTTGTAGTCAAGTCCGAGTCCGATGGTGGTTATGGTTATGTCCTGCCTGGAGAGACTCCTCCCAAGAGCGGCGAGATCTCCCGCCGAAGACGGGCCCACGTTGGCTATCCCGTCGGAAAGCAGGACTATGCGTGGAATAAAACCCTCGTCAGCGAAAGACTGCAATTCGACAGCTCCACGTGTCACACCGTCATAGAGGGCAGTGGATCCTCCCGGGTGAAGCCGCTGAATAGCCCGGTAGAATTCAGGCTCTCCGCTGCCCTGTCCCACCTCCCTGGCTCTCACGAGTACAGTAGCCCTGTTGTCATACACGACAACTGCCGCAGCGTCGCCGGCACCGAGCATCCTGAGCGCCTCAAGGGCACCCTTTTTCGCGTTCTCCATCTTGCCGTCGGAGGACATGGATCCCGATTTGTCAAGCACGAGAGCCACCGCCAGGGGGGCCCGGTTCCTTACCCGCCTGCCCGACGGGCGGACGAGGGCACGTATCGTAACCTTCCGTGATCCTCCGCTCTCGACCACCGGCATATCAGCCCCGGCTTCGAAAACCACTGCTCCGTCGGCCCCGGTCTGAAAAGCCGGAGAGGGATCAGCAATACACCCGGCAAGGGAAACAAAAACCGCAAGCAGCGCACCAAATATTTTGTGCAGCATCTTTAACCACCTCCTGCGGAAAGGATACAGCCGGGGTGCAGAAGATGTGTCAGGCTGATGTCACCTATCTGTCACGAACGTGTAAAATTTCCCGTCTTTCCCACCGGGGCCATGTAGACCACGAACTCTTCCTCCCCGTCCACGCCTATAAGCCCGTCGGCAGCCTCCTGGTCATATGCGGCAATGGCACACGTACCGGTCCCGACTGCCTGGCACGCAATGTAGAGGTTCTGGCAGACATGCCCGGCGTCCAGGGCTATAACCTTCACGGAGGCCTCACCATAGCGCCACTCTGTTCTCGCGGGAACCGCCGTCCAGATAAAAGTAACGGCAGCCTTCCCCGCAAAGGGTTGTCCCATGGCCGCCTGGGCTGTTCTTGCCTCCAGGTTTTCGGGGCAGCCGAGAAAGATCATACCGTGTTCAACTGGAAGGTACCTGTACAGCCCCCTCTCGAGACTCCCCACACGGAAAACGGCCATATAGGTCTCGAAGGGGTGTCGGCAGCCGGCCGAGGGAACAGTACGGAATCCCCCCTCAGGGCCGGGCGTGCTGCGAAAGCCCTGTGTTGCCCAAAGGAGAAAGGCGAATTCATCCAGGGAGAGCGGAAGGGAAGAAAACTTCCTCACGGAACACCTCCGGGAAATGGCTTCTTCCACTGTAATTGCGCAGATCTCCTTCCATTCGCCCGGACGGGGCAGCGGAATTATTGCCCCGTCCCCGTGGACCGGTTTCTCCACCGGAGGGGGCGGATAGCCGAGGCTCTGCCGGGTCGCGGAAAAATCCACTGTCTTTCGTATAGAATCCTTCAAAAAATAACGAAGCTTCTTCATCATCGAGCCGAAACCTCCATATCGGTGATCTGCAGCAAACCTGAACGGATTGTACCATTTCCACGCTCCTCCCTTCTCAGGAAAGAACAGGATGACGGATCCGCGGAAACCAGGTAAAGAACCGTGCTGATTTTATAAACAATGCGCTTTCGAATGCAATAAATGGACTATAATAATATTTCAGACAGAATAAAAGGCAGAAAAAAGGAGGTGAATGCGGATCCCTTTTTGAACATGGGAATATTCTCAGCGGTAGTGTTTGGGAAAAAAGCGCGTTGCTTTCACGAGAAAGAAATGGAGGCGGAAAAAATGACGTTTGCACAAAGGGGCAGAAAAGCGATCTTCATTTTACTGGCATGCCAGGTGATGCTTCTTCTTTTCATTGCCGCAGCAGGGGCGGCGGAACCATCTCTCTCCGAAATATATTCCATTTTAAAACAGAAAGAGTTCGTGGACCTGACCCACACCTTCGATACGGAAATCCCCCACTGGCCTGGATTTCCGAAGGAAAAGCGGGAGACCATCTACTGGTACGACAAGGGGGTCGGCACCATCGGCTACGGCTTTTTCGCCCAGGTCTTCTGCCACGTGGGGCAGTGGGGAACCCACTGCGACGCCCCAGCACACTTCGCCAGGGGAAAGCGCACCCTCGACCAGATCGACGTGAAGGAGATGCTTCTTCCGCTGGTGGTCATAGACGTCCACGAAAAAGCAGCTGCAAACCCTGATTATGCCCTTACTCTCGACGATGTAAAAGACTGGGAGAAAAAATACGGCCCAGTGCCGGAAGGGGCCTTTGTGGCCATGCGCACAGACTGGTCGAAGCGGTGGCCTGATGGGGCGGCAATGAAGAATGCCGATGCCGGAGGGGTCGCCCATTACCCTGGATGGGGGCTCGAGGCGATGAAATATCTTTACGAAGTGAGGAAGATCACGGCCTCCGGCCATGAACCAACGGATACGGATCCCGGGATCTCAACCTCGAAGGGGGATTACACCTGCGAATCCTACGTTCTCGGACAGGATAAATACCAAATTGAGCTTCTGGCCAACCTGGACAGGGTCCCGGAAAACGGCGCGCTTGTTGTAGTGGCCTTCCCCAAGCCGTTCTTCGGCTCGGGATTTCCCGCCAGGGTCTTCGCTATCTTACCATAGCACATCTGCAGCGGCGGCCCATGTTCAGGGCCGCCGTTCATCCCCCGGCCGGGCAGGGAGACCAGGAATCCTTCCCGGGTAGGCTCAGAAAGGAACAGACGCGCTCTGCCAGTTCAGCGGGACGCTCATATATCAGCCCGTGCCCTCCGGAAAGGATCTCGAGCCGGGCGTCCGGCAGGTCTCGGACCAGATTTTCTCCTTCCCGTGGAGGGATCAGGCCGTCGCGGTCTCCCATGATCACCAGCACAGGAACGGATATTTCATTCAGCCTGGACATGGCCGGGGGACATGCCGCGAGCGCTTTCTGCTGTGACCGTATCCCCTCCTCGTGCCGGACAAAAGAATCCCTGATGACCGAAAGAAATGCTCTGTTGAAGGACGTGTTTCCTCTCTGGTCCAACGGCAGGAGCATCGATCCCAGCACTGAGGCGAGTTCAGCCACAGGGGCCTCCCGGTCCAGTATGGGCCTGAAAACTTCCGGATTCCGCCGGACCAGCATCCCGTGATCACCGGTTCCGCAGCAGAGGATCAGCCGGGTCACCAGGTCAGGCCGGTACAGGGCAAGCCCGATTGCCACGGAAGCCCCCATTGACCAGCCGAGTACAGCTCCTCCCGGTGCGCGATCCTCAAGTACCGCCGCCGCATCGGCCGCGTAGAGCGAAATGGAGGGTTCTCTGCTGCCGGAGGAACTCTGTCCGAGCCCCCTTGGATCGTACACTGCGGGATCAATGCCTCCCTCCCGCAGTTTGCGGGGAAACATACCTCCCCAGCACTCCGAATCCCCGCCGAGACCGGGGATCATGAGAAGCGGCATCCCTCCGGTCTTTCCTTTCGTCATTATCTCTGCCCCGTCAGGCCGGACCAGTAATTTTTTATTAAAGCCTCTCCCGGGGAAGATCATCCTGTCTGGCTCACCTCCTGAAGTCATCCGGTACATACACTTCCCCGGCTCAAAATTGCCCGGGCAGAATATGCCTTGATATATACCCCTGCAAGGTATTTTATGATATGCTTGCATATGAAGCAAAAAGCTTCCTGATTGACCCGCGGGCGGCGGGAGGATATCATCATAATACTCTATTTTCCGGACGCATTTCGCCGCCTTTACCCTGAATTTCCGGACACTCCCGGACGACCGGGAACAAGGAGGGAGACCGTGGTATTTCGAAGAGTGCGCCTGGTCCGTTCACAGGAACATGATCCCTGGAAAAATCTTGCCCTGGAGGAATTCCTCGTCGGCGACTGCTCTGACGGCGAAGGGATCCTCTACCTTTGGCAGAACGCCCGAACTGTGGTCATCGGAAGAAACCAGAACGCGTGGGCGGAATGCCGTCTTGACCTGCTAGAAGCCGAAGGAGGCAGGCTCGCCCGGCGGTCTTCGGGAGGTGGGGCTGTCTACCACGATCTCGGAAACCTGAATTACTCATTCATTCTCCCGAGAAAGTTTTACAGCATGGAACGGCAGCTGGGAACAGTTCTCCGTGCCCTCGGATCCCTCGGCATAGATGCCGAGTTCTCAGGCAGAAACGACCTCGTCGTCTCGGGCCGCAAGTTTTCCGGAAACGCGTACCAGCTCACGAGATACAGAGCTCTTCACCACGGGACACTCCTGCTTTCAGCCGACATTGACATGCTCTCCCGGTACCTGAACGTCGATCCCGAGAAACTGAAGTCAAAGGGTGTATCGTCGGTCTCATCCCGCGTCATAAACCTGCGGGACGTGGCTCCTGGTCTTGAAATCGAAGCTCTGCAAAACGCCATGGAAGAGGCATTCCTTGAAGAATATGGCCACGAGGAAGCTGTAAGGGAGGAAGGGTTTCCCGACAGCAGTGAATTCAGGATACTTTTTGAAAAGCACTCGTCTGCGGAATGGAGGTTCGGCCGTTCACCGAAGTGCGAAGTGTGCGTCAGCCGCCGCTTCAGCTGGGGCGGAGTCGAATTGAGGCTCAACACCGAAGGGAACAGGATTTCAGGCCCGGTCATTTACTCTGATGCAATGGACGGCGAGATGATCGCCTCCCTTGCCGGAGTGCTGAACGGCACTCCTCTGAACTGGAATGAAATGGCAAATGCGGTCAGGAAAGGATTTCCGGAATCCCCCGAGATGAAAAACGTGGCCGACTGGCTTGAAGAAGCTCCAATCGGCAGAAAAGAGGAGGTACAGGAATGAAAAGAACTCCCATGTATGAACAGCATGTGGCGGCAGGAGGGCGGATGGTGGATTTCGGCGGCTGGGAGCTGCCGGTGCAGTATGAATCGTCGGGCATCAAGGCAGAGCACCTGAACGTCAGGTCAAAGGCAGGGCTGTTCGATGTCTCCCACATGGGGGAGATCACCGTGGAGGGCCCGGATGCCGGGAAATGGATCTCCAAACTCGTGACAAACGATATTACAGTGATGAAAGACTTCCAGGTCCAGTACAACATTATGTGCACAGAATCCGGGGGAGTGGTGGACGACCTCCTGGTGTACCGGTACAGCCCTGAAAAATATCTTCTCGTGGTGAACGCGGCAAACGTGGAAAAGGACTGGGATTGGTTCAGCACCCACCTTCCGGCTGACGGCGTCATTATTGAGAACATCTCCATGAAGACCGCCGAGGCCGCACTCCAGGGCCCTGCCGCTGAAGCAATCCTGGCGAAAGTGTGCAGTATTGACGTCCAGGCCATGAAGTTCTTCACGTTCACCGATTCCGCAACGGTCGGCAGTATTCCCGCAATCGTGAGCAGAACAGGCTACACGGGTGAGGACGGATTTGAAATTTACGTCCCATGGGAGAAAGGTCCCGAGCTTTGGGATCTTCTGCTCGAAGCGGGAAAAGAGCACGGCATTCTTCCCATAGGGCTCGGAGCGAGGGACAGCCTGCGGTTTGAAGCGGGACTCCCCCTGTGCGGTCATGAATACACGGATACGATCGGACCGCTGGAGGCTGGTTTCGGGTTTTTCGTAAAGGTGGACAAGGCAGGCGGTTTCATCGGCCAGCCGGTCCTGAAACGGCAGAAAGAGGAGGGGCTGAAGCGGAAGATAGTCGGCCTCCGGCTTGAGGACAAGGGTGTTCCGCGGTCAGGCATGGAAGCAGCCGATGAGAGCGGCCGCATCGTCGGCACAGTCACATCGGGGGGCTACTGCCCCTCCCTTGACGCGAACATGGCGCTGTGCTGCGTGGAGACACCGACACCGGGCGAAGGGGAAAGCCTCTGGGTAATGATCCGCGACAAGGCGAAGAAGGGCACCGTTGTAAAAAGACCTTTCTATGACAGGAAGTACAAGAAATAAAAAATAAAAGCCTCTGAGCAGGCAAAAATAACAGGAGGATGAGTACAATGACAAAAATACCCCAGGATCTTCGGTACACCAGGGACCATGAGTGGATCCGAATCGACGGCGCTTCAGGCGTCATGGGCATCACCGACTACGCCCAGCACGCCATGGGCGACATCGTATACGTGGAGCTTCCGGAGGTCGGAAGGCAGGTTAAGGCAGGAGAAGATTTCATCGTCGTGGAATCGGTGAAGGGAGCCAACGACGTGTTCAGCCCCGTCTCGGGAAAAGTGGCCGAAGTGAACGAGGATCTTGACGGCGCCCCGGAACTGCTGAACGAAGACCCTTACGCCAACTGGCTGGTTAAGCTCGAGCCTTCCGACCCCAAGGAAATGGACTCGCTTCTCGACCCTGCGGCCTACGCAAAACTTGTCGAGGAACTTGAAGCAGAGAACGAGTAGGAGGAACGGGCATGAGCCGATACATTCCAGCCACTGCGGAAGAACGGCGCCGGATGCTGGAATATCTTGGCGCTGACAGCATGGATACCCTTTTTTCGGGCATCCCAGAAAAGGTCAGGCAGAAAAATCCGCCCAGGCTTCCGGATCCTCTCTCCGAACCGGAGATGGTCCGCGACCTGAGGGTCCTGGCCGGGAGGAACAGGAATGCCGATGACCTGCCGTGCTTCCTGGGCGCAGGCGTTTATGACCACTTCATCCCGGCGGCAGTTGACAGCATAGTGTCCAGGGGCGAATTCACCACGAGCTATACTCCCTACCAGCCGGAAGTCGCACAGGGCACCCTGCAGTCCATTTTCCAGTACCAGACCATGGTGTGCGAGCTCACGGGAATGGAGATCTCCAACGCGTCCATGTACGACGGGGCGACCGCCGCCGCCGAGGCGGCAGTGCTTGCGGCATCGAGCACCAAAAGAAAAAAGATCCTCTGGGGACGGAACGTGAACCCCCAGACGAGAGAGGTCCTGAAGACATACTGCTGGAGCAGAAACCTCGAATTCGGGGAGCTTCCCGCGGAGAATGGCCGGATCGATCATGCCGCCCTTGAAAAAATGCTGGCGGGAGGAGACACGGCAGCGCTCGTGGTTCAGTCCCCCAATTTCTTCGGCAATATCGAGGACCTGAAAACCCTGGGAGAAGCGGTCCACGGGGCCGGCGGACTGTTCATAGTCTCCACTGATCTCCTCGCCCTCGGCATACTCGAGGCCCCCGGAAAGCTGGGCGCCGACATCGTCGTGGGCGACGGGCAATCCGTGGGCAATCCCATGAACTTCGGGGGACCGGCCTTCGGTTTCATCGCCGTAAACAAGCCTCTCATGCGGAAGATGCCCGGCCGCATCTGCGGACAGACGGTTGACGGCAAGGGAAGGCGTACATTCGTCCTGACCCTCCAGGCGAGAGAACAGCACATCCGCAGAGAGAAGGCGACCTCGAACATCTGCTCCAACCAGAACCTCTGCATCGTCGCCGCATCTGTCTATCTCAGCCTTATGGGGCCCGGCGGCCTCAGGGAGACGGGAGAGCAGATCCTTGCAAAAACTGCCTATACAGTAGATCAGCTGGAAAAGACGGGCAAATTCCGGCGGGCATTCAATGGAGTCCCCTCCTTCAGGGAAACCGTCCTGCTCTGCGACGAGCCTGTGGCTGACCTGAACAGGCGTCTTCTCGACGCCGGGATCATAGGGGGCTATGAGCTGGAGCCGGAGTATCCCCGGCTGAAGAACGGCTGGCTTGTCGCCGTGACCGAAAACAGGACGAAGGAAGAAATCGACCGCCTCGCTGCGGTCGCAGGAGGTGATGCGTAATGAGCCGTCCAATGGAGACCCTCTTTGAAGCAAGCCGTGCCGGAAGAGTCGGCTATGCGCTGCCCCCTCTCGATGTTCCCGGGGTAGACTGCGGCGAAGCACTTCAGGGAGCCTGCCGGGAGAATGCCCCCCGGCTGCCGGAAATGGCAGAGGTGGATGTCATCCGACACTTCACCGGACTGTCCAGAATGAATTACTCCGTGGACGAGGGATTCTATCCGCTCGGTTCCTGCACAATGAAATACAACCCGAAAATAAACGAGGCCGCTGCCCGCATGCCGGGATTTTCCCGGATCCACCCCCTTCAGCCTGAAGAGACGGTGCAGGGTGCGCTGGAGCTCATGTACATCCTGAGCGACATGCTTGCGGAGATCACGGGAATGGATGCTGTCACCCTACAGCCGGCTGCAGGGGCTCACGGTGAACAGACGGGGCTCATGATGATCAAGGCATGGCACGAGAGCCGGGGGGACACGAAGAGGACGAAGATCATCGTCCCCGATTCCGCCCACGGCACAAACCCCGCATCGGCATCGGTAACAGGGTTCGATGCAGTTGAGGTCGCATCGGACGAAGAAGGGATGGTAGACCTGGAAGCCCTCAGGGCTCTCATGGACGACACGGTCGCAGGGCTCATGCTCACCAACCCGAACACGCTGGGGATCTTTGAAAAACACATACTCGAACTCACCGAGACCGTGCACAGGGGCGGAGGGCTAGTCTATTACGACGGTGCCAATGCCAACGCCATCATGGGGAAGGCTCGCCCGGGCGACATGGGCTTCGACGTACTTCACCTCAACCTTCACAAGACGTTCAGCACACCCCACGGAGGCGGAGGCCCCGGCTCCGGCGCGGTCGGGGTGAAGGCAGAGCTTGAACCTTTCCTGCCGGCACCCGTTATAGTCAAAAAGGGCTACCGTTTCGGACTCGAGCGCCTGAAAGACCGCCCGAGATCCATAGGGCGTGTGCGCAGTTTCTTCGGCAACTTCGGTGTTCTGGTCCGCGCCTATACCTACATCCGGACACTCGGCGCCGCCGGGATCGTTGAGGCATCCGAGATGGCGGTGCTGAACGCCAACTACCTCGCAAAGAAGCTGAGCTCCCTCTACCCCCTCGCCCACAAGGGATGGTGCATGCACGAATTTGTCCTGAACGGTGGACCGCTCAAGCACGAGACAGGCGTCAGCAGCCTTGACGTCGCAAAGGCGCTGATCGACGCCGGGTATCATCCGCCCACGGTCTATTTCCCCCTGATCGTCCCCGAGGCACTGATGGTGGAGCCCACGGAGACGGAGTCCAGGGAGACGCTGGACAGGTTCGCCGAGGCCATGGAGGCCATAGCGGCGAAGGCTCGGAAAGAAGGGCCCGAAGCATTCCACGATCTTCCGGTCACGACGCCCGTATCCCGCCCCGACGAGACGACAGCTGCCAGGAATCCGATCCTTCGCTGGCAGTTCGATGAAAACAGCTGATCCCGATTCCGGAGGCGCCCTCACACAGGCGCCTCCGGGCACATTCGAACGGATGCCCTGGGGCATTCCGGGGGAGGAGAGAAACCATGTACGACCTTGTTATCCTCGGCGGAGGCCCCGGAGGGCTTCGCGCAGCTGAACTTGCCGCGGGAGCGGGAATGAAAACCGTTCTCGTGGAAAAGGACCGCCTCGGGGGAGTGTGCCTGAACCGCGGGTGCATTCCGACCAAGGCACTCTACGCCCATATTATCGGCGGCAAGGGATCCGCCGAAGGGCTGTGGGACCGTGTCGAGTCGGTGATGGACAAACTCCGGCAGGGATCTGCCACAGCCATGCGCATGGCAGGCGTGAAGGTCTGCCGGGGAACGGGTACCGTTGTCCGGTGGGAGGGAACGAAAAAGCTGTCGGTGCAGAAAGATGACGGGACAATTGAGGAAATCGAGGGAGAGCGCCTCCTTCTCGCAACCGGGGCCCGGTCCGTACGCCCGGTTTTCAGCGGGAACGACCTCCCCGGCGTTCTGACGGGCGACTGGGCGATCGTCGATCCCACCCTCTGGGATCCGGAGAGGAACAGCGGCGTTCAGACAGCGGCGGTGCTGGGAGCCGGCGTTATCGCCATGGAGATGGCAATGATGCTCCTGGCACTGGGTAAAAAAGTGCTTCTTCTCAAGCATTCCGACCAGATCCTGCGCCGTCTTGACGGAGACATCAAGAAAAAGGCCGCCCAGATCATGAAAAAGCGGGGAGCTTCAATTTACGACTATGTCCGCCTGTCAGAAGTCTGTGAGGACCAGGGCAGGCTGCTCCTCCGGGGAACATCAAAAGACGAGCCATTCGAGGAACGGTGCGACAGGCTCATTCTCGCCTCGAGCATGGAACCCATCCTCGACGGTTTCGGCCTGGAAAACAGTCCCTTAAAAATCATGAAAGGGGCCATCGCAGTAGACTCGTGCCAGAGGACCTCGGTGGACGGTGTCTATGCCGTGGGAGACTGCACCGGAGGCGCCATGCTCGCCCACCTGGCGGAATACCAGGCACTGGCTGCAGTGAGCGCCATGACCGACCGGGACTACACCGTAGACCCGGACGCCGTTCCCGCATGCGTCTTCATGGACCCCGAAGCAGGAGCCGTCGGGCTGACTGAGGAAGAGGCCAAAAACCGGGGAGAGGAAATCCTTACGGCAAAAGCGTATTTCGGCGCCAATGGAATGGCCCTTGCCCTCGGGGAAAGCGACGGTTTCGTCAAGGTAGTGGCACGGGCATCAGACATGACGCTTCTCGGCGTTCACATTCTGGGGCCTGAAGCCGCATCGGTCCTGGGTGAGGCCGCCCTTGCCGTATCGAAGAAACTGACCGCCCGGGACGTGGCGTACAGCGTCCACGCCCACCCTACCCTCTGCGAGTGTTTCCGGGACGCATGCCTGCGCCTGGTGGAGAAGCAGCACCAGCAGCCCCTCCGTTCCTAACACTCGTCATTCCTCGTAATAACGGGCTTGATATCGATCACCGGCGTGCCGTCCACGGCCTCCAGCGGGGCCACCAGGAGACGGCCGCCGTCTTTTTCCAGGAGCTTTACCCTGTGAAGCCCGATGGGATTGGGTCGGACAGGCGACCGGGTCGCGAAAACACCCTTGAGTTGAGCGTCAGGGTTTCGCCTGGGGCGGACCTTCAGAATTGAGCGGTCTGCCTGGTGAAGCCAGGTGAATACAAAAATATCCCTGCCCGGCTCCATCCCGTCCAGCCCCTCAAGAAAGGAAGGAAAAATCTCGATCTCCGCCTCGGGAGCGTTCTCGAACCCCTGCCGGGGACATTCTTCCCGTGTTTTCAGAGGCGAAGAGACCCGGCCTATTATTGTGAGCGTCAAATCAGCATTTTCCATAATTTTTCCTCCTCTGGAACCATGATCCGGAAAACAGTCCGATTACCGGCAATGACCTCTCGATCCGGTCATTCGGGACTTCATAGGGGCCAAAATTCCAGGATATTCACTGCGTACGGTCATCACCCCACCCTATTTAGGGAGCATCAGCATGATGTACAATAGGCCTGAAGCAGCTATTATATCGTATCCGGGGAGGCACAAATGAAAGCAATACTTGCAGGAGCTCTCGAAACAGGGCTTGGAACGGTATATTCGAATGCGACAGTTTTCGTTGAAAACGGAAGGATCACCGGTGTGACAGAAGGGCTGGACCCGAAGAACGCCGATGAAGTGATCGATGCGTCGGAGATGATCGTCACGCCGGGATTCATAGACGCTCATACTCACATTGGCACCTACTGTGAAGGTTTTCCCGAGGGAATGGCAGACGCCAACGATATGGTGAACCCGGTCGCTCCCCACCTTCGGATACTGGATGCCGTCTACCAGGACGACACGGCCTTTGCTGACGCTCTCGCCGGGGGTGTGACCTGCGTGCAGACCCTGCCCGGAAGCGGAAATATCATCGGAGGACAGGGAGCCGTGATCAAGACGTCAACCTCCATCCAGGGAAGAAAAAAAACCGTGGATGAAATGATCGTCAGGGCTCCATCGTGCATGAAGGCTGCACTGGGTGAGAATCCGATCCGTGTCTACAAGGAAAAGCAGAAGCTTCCCAACACCCGCATGGGAAACGCCGCCCTGCTCCGCCAGGCACTGGTGGAGGCTTCGAATTACAGGAACAAGACGATCCATGCCAGGAGCAAGAACGAACCTGCCGAACGGAATCTCCAGCAGGAAGCTCTTCTCCCCGTGCTGGACGGGGATCTCTCCCTCTGTATCCACGCCCACCGCTGCGACGATATCGCCACAGCAGTCCGCATAGCGGAGGAATTTTCCGTTCCTTTCACAGTGGAGCACTGCACCGAGGGGCACCTCATCGCCCCCTTTCTCGCGGAAAAAAATGTCTACGCCGCTGTCGGACCCACGCTTACCGGAAAACCGAAGATCGAACTCAGGAACAAGACCTGGGATACTCCGGCGCTCCTTTGGAAGGCCGGAGTCCATTTCTGTATCATCACCGACCACCCAGTGGTCCCCATCGAACACCTTTCCGTCTGTCTCTCCCTGGCAGTTCGGGCCGGGCTTCCCCGGGAGGAAGCCATAAAGGCGGTGACGATTTACGCCGCAGAGCACCTGGGGATCGCAGACCGGACAGGATCCATCGAAACGGGAAAAGATGCAGACATCGTCATCTGGGACGGAGACCCGCTCGATGCAAGAAGCAGAGTGGTCCGCACGATAATCGACGGAGAGACGGTTTTCTCCAGGACCTAACGAATATGCGGCCGGGGCGGCAGTTTGTTCCTTTCCCCTGAAGCCGGCAGAACGGGAGGAATGCAGCATGGATACGGTCCACTTCATCACGATCACGGGGATCGACCACTACTACGGCAAGACTCCATTTGAAATAGGCCGGGTCACCAAGATCGTCAAGGAACCGGACAATCCCCACGACAGCGAGGCCATCCGGGTCGAGTTGCCGTTCATAGGCACGACCGGATACGTCGCCAACAGCGCCAACACCGTCTACATGGGAACAGCAAGCGCCGGGCGCATTTACGACAAGATCGGCGACTATGCCTACGCCCGGGTTTTCTTCGTCACCCATTCCAGCGTCATTGCACTCGTCCTCTCGCCCGAGGAGGTTGAGGACGACGATGCTGAAAAGAAGGAGATCTTTATCGTTGAGGAAGAGGCTGAACCAAGCCCAGGAGAGGAGTAACTGGCATCCGGGGGGTATCATTTCCCTGCCTTTGTTTCCGGTATATAGGGGTAGAGAATTCTTAATTAAAGAGACCTTTAAGTGAGCAGTGATGAAAGGGGGAACTTTTCCAATGAATTTTATGATGAAATACGGTAAGGGAACGCTGGAGTTCCAGCTGGAAGATTCTAAGATCCTTCAGGTGGTGCTGCCTCCCGAATCTGACATGAAACCGTGCACTGTACAGGACGTCGATGCCGCACTGGACACACCGGTGGGGACACCTTCCCTCTCTGAACTGCTTAAGTCGAAAAAACCGAAGAACGTGGTGATGATCGTTAACGACATCACACGCCCCACACCATACGATCTGCTTCTTCCTCCCGTCCTGAAGCGCTTCGCCGACGCCGGCATCACCGATGACATGGTAACCCTTCTGGTGGCCACAGGAATCCACGATCCGCACACCCCTGAACAGAACCTCCAGGTGTACGGCGATGAGATGGTCCGACGTTTCAGGATCGTCTCCCACGTCTCGGACGACCTGGACTCCCTTGCCCCCGTCGGGATGCTCTCCACGGGATCCGAGCTGCGCATCAACAGGCTGGTGAGGGACGCTGACTTCGTCCTCACCCTCGGCGTGGTGATGCCCCACTACTTCGCGGGATACTCGGGAGGCCGAAAATCCATTTTTCCCGGCGTGGCATGGAAGCAGAACGTGGAACGCAACCACTCCAGGATGGTACAGCTCATGGATGATCTTCCCGACCTGGATCACAATCCGGTCAGCCTCGAGATGATCGAAGCGGCGAAGATGGCCGGCGTGGACATGATCCTCAACGTGGTGGTCAACGAAAACAGGGAGATCGTGAAAGTGGTGGCCGGAGACGTCGTCGATGCATGGAAGGAAGCAGTCGCTGCTTCAGCCTCGCTCTACGAGGTGCCAATAAAGGGACTTGCGGACGTGGCAATAGCGAGCGCCTGCGGTCACCCCAGGGACATCAACGTCTACCAGGCGCAGAAAGCGCTCGATCACGCGGATAAGGCAACGAAGAAGGGCGGTGCTATCATCCTGCTGGCCGACTGCCCGGCCGGATACGGAGAATCCGTATTCGAGCAGTGGATGAATGCGGCAACCTGTCCCGGGGACATTGTCGAGCGCATTCAAACGGACTTCATGATGGGTGGGCACAAGGCATTCGGAATTGCCAAGGTCGCTGCGGAAAAGACTGTCTACATGGTGACGTCGCTCGATGAAAACCTGGTGAAGAAACTCTTCTTCGTAAAGGTTCCGACGATTGGAGAAGCGCTCCGGCGCATTGAGGCCGAGAAGGGAAGCAGCCTGCAGTACATCGTGATGCCCGAGGGGGGCCTGACGGTTCCCGTGCCGGAAAAGGGCTGAGCGGTTTTTTTTCTGCCCCGGCCGTTCCCGGCCGGGGCAGATTTTTCATTCCCCGTCTGCTGCAAGAAAGGGAGTTCTCCCTTCGTTATACAGCCTGATCACGGCCATTGACGCGTCGATTTTCGCCGCGTAGGCGACATCGGCTGCGAACCCGAGAGAAAGAAGACGCATCCCGTGGACAGAACGCTCGAGAAGAGAAGAGAGCCTGCGCCCCCCCTCCCGCCATACGGAGAGTGCCATCTGCGCGCCGTCCATCAGATCTGCTGCTCCCGATGAAACAAGGTGCTCCACGAGTATTCCGGCGCAGGCGGTGTCGTCAAGGGCAGCCCGGCCGTGCAGCCCGGCACAGAGAATACCGATCCGGTCACCCGTTTCGAGAGCGGCACGGACAGTCGCTTCCGCGTTTCGCGCACATACGGCGTAAACCGGCACTCCTGCGGCGGATGCTTTCAGAAGAGCCCTCGTTCCGTTTGTGGTTGCCATTACCGCTGCGGGGCGGGAGGCGAGCAGCGAAGGGGACAACTCCAGGGGAGAGTTTCCCAAGTCGAAGCCCGGAGGCGGCAGGGCATTCCGCTCCCCCATGAGGAGCGTTTTATTCCCCTCCCCCGCCATCTTTTCCCGCAGGGCAAGACCTTCCTCCACCGACTCAGACGGATAGAGCCGCGATCCCCCCGCTTCAAAGAAGGCGCACATTGTCGTGGTCGCCCTGAGGATGTCGATGACCAGCCAGCAGTCGGCCCCGGGAAGATCTTCCCGGGGCGAAAGAACAACGTCCGCGTACAGGCTCATGGTTTCTTCCGGTATCCTTCCGCCTCTTCCACGAGTCGGAGGAAGAGGGGAAGCATATCGTCCCCTGAAGCCATCATCATCTCGGGATGCCACTGGACAGCGAGAACAAAGGCTTCACCCTCCATCTCCACCGATTCGATCACGCCGTCCATGGCCCTGGAAGTGACCTTGAGCCCCCGGCCGATCTCTTTCACTGCCTGGTGATGATAGCTGTTGACCGTGAATGTAGTGCCGAGAAGCTCCGCTATCACGGACCCCTCCTCAGCGACAACCGTATGGC